>NZ_JBFBAD010000090.1:0-40443 GCF_040682075.1 Actinoplanes sp. NPDC051411
CCGCCACCCTCCCCCGCGCGCCCACCTCGGAGTGCCTCTCCCTCCGATCCCCGCCCCCCCAGGGAGTGTCGCCCCCCGCGCAGCGGCGCCCACACCGGAACTATCGAGTGCCGTTGAGGGTGGACGGCATCGGCGGCCCGGCGACCTGCGGCCGGTCGGCCGGGGTCACGGGCACCGCCCGGGAAGCGAACGCCGACGAGTCGGTCGGCAGTGGTGTCAGGAACGGCTGGTACGACCCCTGGCACAGCGTGCCCTTGGCCGGCAGCGTCCCCTTCAGCAGGTAGTTGTCGATCGCGGTGGTCGCGCAGTCCGAGGTGCCGTACGACGTGTGGCCCCAGTTCACATTGGACAGCAGGCGGCTGTTGGGCAGCCGCTTGGAGGCCGAGACCGCGTCGTCGTAGTTGGTGGCCGGATCCCACCGGGTGCCGACGATCAGCACCGGCGCGGCAGTCCGCCGGGTCCAGGGACCCGTGTATGCGTCCTCGTCGCGAACCGTCCACGTGTCGCGCGCGCACTGGGCGGTCTCCCAGCCCCACGCCCGGCCGAAGTACGGCGCCTTCTTGTCGGCCGTCACCATCAGCGACGGCCACTGGCCCGCGTCCTTCGGGTGGAGGGCGTCGGTGCAGTCGACCGCGGCGAAGGTCTCGAAACCGTTGTCGTACGGGAAGTCGCGCCCCGCCTTCTGCCGGTTGTCGCGGATCTTCGCGGTCAGCGCGGCCTTCGCCTTGCTCGAAGCGGCGGCTGAGGACGGGTACAGCAGCGTCCAGATGTACGCCGCGTCCTGCGTCACCCAGTCACCGGCACCCGTGTCGTACAGGTCGCCGAGGATGCCGCTGACGAAGTCGGCGTAGGTGATGGTGAAGCTGCCGCCCTCCTCATCGGTCACCACGAGCGGCTTCGCCCGCAGCTTCCGCGCGATCGTGTCGAAGTTCTTGACCGGGTCACCGGCCGCGAACGCGCAGTAGGCCTCGCCGGCCTTGTCGCACCGCTTGAGGATCTCCTGCAGCGCCCGGTAGGCACCGGCCGCCGACTTGATCCGCTGGTCCTGCTCCAGGCCGGCGGTCGCCTTGGTGCCGACCCAGTGTTCGGGGTCGAGCACGCCGTCGACCGTGATGGCGCGGAACCGGTCCGGGAACATGTTCGCGTAGTACTGCCCGATCGCGGTGCCGTAGCTGAAGCCCAGATAGGACAGCTTCTTGTCGCCGACCGCGCGGCGCAGCACGTCCATGTCCCGCACGACCTCGGCCGTCGACATCGAGCCCGACAACGGCTTACCGGTCGTGGAGCACGCCTTCCCGAACTTCTTGGCCCCGTCGACGTACGTCTTCTCCTCGGCCTTCCCCCAGGGGAAGGCGACGTTCATCTCGCTGAGCACCGCGGTCTGGTCCTTGACCGACTTCCAGCAGTGCAGATTGGTGCTGCTGGCGATGCCCCGCGGGTCGAATCCGACGATGTCGAACCGGTCGAGCAGGGCCGGGCTGAGGAACAGCGGCGCCTCGAGCGCGATCTCGGTGCCCGAGCCACCCGGTCCGCCCGGGTTGAGGAACAGCGTGCCGATCTTGTGCTTCTGGTCCTTCGCCTTGACCCGGAGCACGGCGATCTCGGTCTTGGCCCCCTTCGGATTGTCGTAGTCGAGGGGCAGCAGGGTGGTCGCGCACTCGGCGGTGTCGTAGCACTTGTACCAGCCGAGCTTCGGTGTCGGCACGCGGTCGACCCGCGCGCGCTCCCGGGCACTGGTGGTGTCGGTGCGGGCGGCCGCGGAGGCCGCCGTCGGGGCACCTGCCACCAGAACCCCGGCGATCAGCCCGGCCACGAGAATGCTTCTTCCCAGTCGTTGCATTCATGACCCCTTCGGTCGGGTACGCGCGGCGTCGTCGTCGCGCGCACCGGATCGTAGAAAGTCAATGCAACGTATGTACAGATTTGAATGTCTTCGGGCTTGATCGCCGATCGCATGATCCAATGTCGAGGTGACGACATTTCTGGGTGATCTGGTGGCGAAGTCCCTGCGGCGCGAGGTGCCGACCCGGTCCGAGGCCCTGGCCCTGCTCGGCGACCAGGAGGAACTGCTCGACGTCGTGGCCGCCGGGTTCCGGGTCCGCCGCGCCTTCTTCGGCCGGCGTGTGAAGCTCAACACGATCATCAACCTCAAGAGCGGAATGTGCCCGGAGGACTGCGGCTACTGCTCACAGCGCCTGGGCTCCCGCTCCGAGATCCTGAAATACACCTGGCTCAAGCCATCGGACGTGGCTCACGCGGCGTCGGCGGCCGCGTCGGCCGGCGCCAAGCGGATCTGCCTGGTGGCCAGCGGCCGCGGACCGGCCGACCGCGACATCAGCCGGGTCGAGGACACGATCGCCGCGGTCAGGGCCGAGGAGCCCGACGTCGAGGTGTGCGTGTGTCTCGGCCTGCTCACGGACGGCCAGGCGGCCCGGCTGGCGGCGGCCGGGGCGCACGCCTACAGCCACAACCTGAACACCAGCGAGGAACGGTACGCCGACATCTGCACGACCCACACCTTCGCCGACCGGGTCGACACCGTCGGCAAGGCGGCCGAGGCCGGCCTGTCGCCGTGCTCGGGCGCGATCTTCGGGATGGGGGAGTCCGACGACGACATCGTCGACCTGGCCATCGCGCTGCGGGCCGTCGACCCCGACTCGGTGCCGGTGAACTTCCTCATCCCGTTCGACGGAACCCCGCTGTCCGGACGCTGGGAGCTGACGCCCGACCGGTGCCTGCGGATCCTGGCGCTGTTCCGGTTCTTCTTCCCGGACGTCGAGGTGCGGCTGGCCGGCGGCCGGGAGATCCATCTGCGGGGGATGCAGCCGTTCGCGCTGTACCTGGCCAACTCGATCTTCCTCGGCGACTACCTGACCAGCGAGGGCCAGCCCGGGGCCGACGACCGCCGGATGATCGCCGACGCGGGTTTCACGATCGAGGGGGCGCAGGAGCAGACGCTCCCGGCCGCCCGGCACGACCTGGTCGCCATCCGCTGCCGGGGCGCGGGCACGTCACAGCCGGCCGATCTCTAGGAGCCGGTCTCGATGCTCCAACGGGTGTGCCGGGCGCGCAGCTCGGCGCCGGTGAGGTCGGTGCGGCCGAGGCTGGTGTAGTTGGGTTCCCAGGTCTCGATCCGGTCGCGCGAGCTGTTCAGGGCGAACAGGTCCCAGAGCCGCACGTCGGGGACCGTCGTGGCGGCCGCGCGTTCGTACGCCCGCAGGAACACGTCGGCCACCTCGGGACCGTGCAGCAGCACCAGGTCGAGGCGGCACCAGCTGACGTCGAGCCCGCGCGGAGCGAGCGACGCCCCGGACCAGTCGACGATGCCGGTCAGTGCCGGGCCCTCCCAGAGGACGTTGCCCGACCAGTAGTCGAAGTGGGTGAGCACGTGCTCGGCGTCGGCCAACCGGGGCTCTTCGTCCCGGCTCAGCGCGGTCATCCCGTCGCGCAGCGCGGGCGGGGGAGTTGCATGGATGCGGGCCAGGCCGCGCGCCAGTTCCGCCGCCGCGTGCCGGGGATCGGCCGGCATGATGTCGGCCGTCCCGGGAAGCCGGGTGATCAGGATCAGGCCGTGGGCCGGGTCGGCGCCCAGCAGTTTCGGCGCCCAGCCGCCGAGTCCGTCGAGCGCCCGCAGCACCCTCGCCTCGCGGGCCGGGGCGTCATCGCCGGGCGGATATCGGCGCAGGACCATCTCCTGCCCGTCGGCATCGAGCAGGACCGTGACGGCGTGCGTGCCACCCAGGAGCGGGCGCACGACGCGTACCGGCTGACGGGCGATTTCGGCGGCCCAGGAAAGCGCTTCGGACACCGGTCCATCTTGCCTGGCGGTCAGTGGGCGGCCGGCTCCATCCCGGCGTGGTAGCGCATCCAGGTGCCCTTGCCGTCGTGCTTCGCGGCGTACATGGCCAGGTCGGCGTCGCGGAGCAGGGACTCGACGTCGTCGCCCGGTTCGGCGCAGGCCACCCCGATGCTGGCGTTGGCGCAGACCGGGGCGTCGCCGACGGTCACCGGCTCGGTGAGGGCGCCCAGGATGCGGCGCGAGGTGTTCTCGGCGTCGCCGGCCGTGCAGTCGCGCAGCAGCACCGCGAACTCGTCGCCGCCCAGGCGGGCCACCAGGTCGCAGCCGCGGACCGACGCGCTCAGCTTCGTCGCCACGCCGATCAGGAGGGCGTCGCCGGCCGCGTGGCCGAGGGTGTCGTTGACGCCCTTGAAGCCGTCCAGGTCGATCAGCAGCAACGACACCGTGCCCGGGGCGGCGGCGGCCAGGGTGGCCGTCACCTCCTCGTGGAAGTGGGTGCGGTTGGCCAGGCCGGTCAGGCCGTCGAACAGGGCCTGGTGGCGCAGCCGTACCTCGTGCTCGCGGAGCTCGGCCAGGGTGGTGTCGAGTTGGGAGATCAGGCGGGTGTTGTCGTGGAAGGTGGCCAGCTGGCGGCCGGCGACCAGGCCGCAGATCAGGCCCAGGCCGGCGACCACGCCCCACAGCCGGGTGGCGCTGCCGTCCTCGTCGCGGTGGGTGAGAACCATGACGAGGGCGGCGAAGGCGACGCCGATCGAGCCGTACGGGAGCAGGCTGTACGGCTTTCGCCGCCGGGACCCGAACGCGGCGTGGTCGAACTGGGCCACCAGTTCCTGGATGCGCGGCCCGACCGCGACCATCAGCGACGGCAGGAAACGGATCGCGTACACGTACGGCGGCAGGTGGTTCATGGCGTGCGGGGCGGCGAAGACGCCGACCGCGTTCGCCCCGGCCGAGATGATCATCGGCCCGGCGGCGACCTTGTGGATCGGGGCGTTGCCGTTGAGGATGATCTTGAAGGTGGCGAACGAGGCGGTCAGGATCACGGCGGCCGCGATCAGTGTGCCGGCCACGTCGGTGGCGCCCGGCCGCACCACGAAGCACCAGGCCACGACCGCGCCACCGATCAGCACGGTCGTCGAGTCGAGCCAGAACGCCAGCCGCTCCCGCCCGGTGCGACCCGGGTGCGGGTGCACCATCATCCCGATGATCAGCACGGCCTCGCCGACCGCGAAGCAGATCGACTGAACGGGTCCGGCGGCGGTCGACCACTGGTCGTGCCCGAGCAGCGCGGTCGCCGCCTGCACCGAGTCGCCGAAGGTGAAGAGCGCGCCGGCCCCGGCGAGAATCCGCCAGAACCGCCGGGTCGGCCCGGTCGCGATCCGCGACACCTGCCAGGCCGAGTACGCGAGGAGCACGTCCAGCGGAGGCTGGAACGCCCAGTAGACGCCGACCGAGGCGTTCGAGTCGTGGTGGAACACGAAGAACAGCGTGGTCGCGAGCAGCGACCAGAGCGTGGCCACGATCAGGAGGGGGTCCCGATGGAACACGGGCCGGGTCGTCCCGTTCACGTTGCGTACTCCTGCCGTCGGGGGTCCTACCCCGGTGGTATCGGCCGGGGCCGCCGACGGCTGAGGGCGGACATGTGACGGCAACCGACCGGCCACCCGGCGCCGCTAGCGTTCCGTCGCGTGAGCCGCACCCGGGCCGTGATCGAATACCTGCTGCTGTTCTTCGGCGTGGTCGGTGTCTGTATCGCCGTGCACGTACCCGGCGGCCCGATCCCGGTGCTGCTGGTCGCCGCGGTCGCGGCCTTCTTCTACCTGCGTCGCGCGGACGGATTCGACCGGCGTACGTTCCTCAGGCCGGAAGCCTTGCGCCCGGCCCTGCCCTCGGTGATCCGCCTGTGGCTGGCCGTGTCGACCGGGGCGCTCGTGGTGGTCGCGATCGTCGACCGTGGCCACCTGTTCGATCTGCCGCGTCAGCAGCCGCTGCTCTGGCTGGCCGTGCTGATCTTCTATCCACTCGCGTCGGTCTATCCGCAGGAGCTGATCTACCGGGCATTTCTCATGCACCGGTATTCGCCGGCCTTCGGGAGGACGGTCGCGCCGGCCGGCGCTCTCGCTTTCGGGTACGCCCACCTATTGTTCGGCAACCTCATAGCGGTTGTCGCCACGCTCGCCGGCGGGTGGTTGTTCGCCCGCCGCTACCGGCAGACGCGCTCGCTTCTGGTCGTCTCGGTCGAGCACGCTCTCTACGGCGCGACGATTTTCACGATCGGGCTCGGGCGTTTCTTCTACCACGCCGGGCACTTTTAGATCCCTCTCGGAAATGGGCCCTTCGATCTGACGGCCGACCGCCGCGAACCAGCCCATCTCGAACCGCGCGCCGTCGTTCTCGAACGCGGACCGGAGCGAATGCCAGGCCAGCCCCGGATATCTGTGATGCACGCCGTGCAGGTTGAACGCCAGGACGAACAACTCGAGCGGCCGGGGCAGCTGGAGGTTCATGGCTTCCAGAGGCGCGTCCAGCTCGGTGCCGTAGTGGTAGGCGTTGTCGGCCACCGAGACGACGAACGCCCGGCCGGCGAGCGCGGCGAGGAGCATCCAGTAGTCGGCGCCGAATGTCCAGAATGCGCCAGCGTAGACCACGATGATCATCGCGGCGTCGATGCGGAATACCCTCAGGCGGCGCGAAGCCACTATCTCGAACAGCTGCGCCGACACCGAGGTGGGGGAGTCGACGTGCCGGGCCAGGGCGAGCCAGCCACGCCGCGGCACGAAGAGCAGAAGCACCGAGACGACCTCGGCCAGATAGAGCCCGCCGAACAGCCGCAGGTAATAGGCCGGCGCCCGGCGCCCCCAGCTTGTCGCCGACGGGTCGAACACCTCGGTCCGCTCCCGCGGCGTCCGGCTGAACCGGTGATGCAGCAGATGACCGGCCTTGAGCAGGGCGAACGGGGCCCCGTAACCGATCGCCAACGCCCGGCCCAGCCGATCGTTCCAGTCCCGGTCGCGCAGCAGCGACCCGTGGATCGATTCGTGGGTCAACGACCAGAGCGGGGTGTTGGCGAGCGCCAGCGGCACCAGCGACCATCCCCACGCCGCGTCACGGGGGAGGAGCCAGAGCGGCAGCACGAAGAGCTGACAAACGAGCAGGCCGAGCGCGAGGGCGACCAGCGGGAAGGACGTCGTCGTCGCGCCGTAGGTCCGGGTCGGGCCCGGCGTCACGGTACGCACCGCCGCACGCTAAGCCGACCCACTGACCACGGGGTATACGCAGGTCAAACTTCACTCGGCCCGGTCGTGCCCGATAGCCGTCCGAGGGCGCTGGCATGATTCACTGATGACCAGTCGAGGGCTCGCGCTGCTGGTGGCCGGCGCGTACTTCATGGAGATCCTCGACGCGACCGTGATCGCCCCGGCCGCCCCGCACATCGCGGCCGACCTCGGCGTGCCCGCGGTCGGCGTCAACGTGGCGATCACCGCGTACGTGCTCACCCTCGCCGTGCTGATCCCGATCAGCGGCTGGCTGACCGAACGCTTCGGCGCCCGGCGGATCTTCGTCGGCGCGATCGCGATCTTCACCCTGGCCTCGGCCGGGTGCGCGGCCGCGGCGACCCTGCCGATGCTGGTCGGAACCCGCATCCTGCAGGGCATCGGCGGCGCCATGATGGTGCCGGTCGGGCGCCTGGTCGTCATCCGCACCACCGCCAAAACCGACCTGGTCAAGGCGATCGCCTACCTGACCTGGCCGGCCCTGGTCGCCCCGCTGCTGGCGCCGGCCCTCGGCGGCATCCTCAGCACGTACGCCTCGTGGCGGCTGATCTTCCTGATCAACCTGCCGCTCGGGCTGGCCGCGCTCCTCCTGGCCCGCCGCCTCGTCCCCGACATGCGGTCGGACGACGCGGGCCGGCTCGACTGGCGCGGCTTCGTGCTCGCCGCCGCCGGCCTGGCCGCGCTCGTGGCCGGCATGGAAGGCGTGGCCGACCCGCACCCGAACTGGGCGGTCACCCTTCCCGCGCTGCTCCTGGCCGGTGTGGCCCTGGCGTTCACGATCGCCTACCTGCTGCGCGCCGACCGCCCGCTGGTCCAACTCCGCGACCTCCGCATCCGGACCTATCGCGTGACCGCCTTCGGCGGCTCGGTCTTCCGCGCCGTGATCACCGCGATCCCGTTCCTCCTGCCCCTGTTCTTCCAGCTCGGCTTCGGCTGGAACGCGGCCCACGCGGGCCTGGTGGTCATCGCCCTGTTCGCCGGCAACATCGGCATCAAACCGGCGACCACCCCGCTCATGCGCCGCTTCGGCATCCGCCTGGTGATGCTCGGCGCGGTGATCGCGTCGGCCGCCTGCCTGGTCGGCATCGCCTTCCTGTCGGCGGCCACCCCACTCGCGCTCATCCTGATCCTGCTGGTCCTGAGCGGCACCTTCCGGTCGATCGGCTTCACCGCCTACAACACGATCGCCTTCGCCGACGTCCCCGCCGACCGCATGACCAGCGCCAACACGCTGATGTCGGCGGTCCAGGAGCTGGGCGCCGGCCTGGGCGTCGCGGTCGGCGCCGTCCTCGTCCGCCTCGGCGGCGCCCTCGACACCCAGCCCTACCGCTTCGCCTTCCTCACCCTGGCGGTCGTCCTGGCCGCTCCCGCCTTCGAGGCGATCGTCCTCCCCCGGGAGGCGGGCAACCTGGTGGCGGGTCGGTCAACCTAGGCGCCCCGGCGCCGGCTTCCTGATGTACGCGTCGCCCGACGAGCCGCCGGCCCCAGCTGTTCCTCCAAAGTTCGCCGGCGAACGCAGTTTCGGGTCGTTCGCCGGAGAGCGCTTTCCGTACGATGGCGACCTCAGCGAGCCGGACCGCCCCCGCGCTTCGCGCAGTCCGCCCCGCGCTTCGCGCAGTCCGCTCGGTGGGAGCACGTCAATGACGAACGTAGTGCCCGTTGTCCCCGTGCGTCCCCGGCTCTCGTGGCTGGACGCACTGCGCGGGCTGGCGGCCCTGACCGTCGTCTATTGGCACATGCGCCCGCTGTCGGGGATTCCGGTCCCGAGCAAAGCGTGGGAGTTCTTCGACCTCGGCAAGTGCGGGGTCTTGCTCTTCTTCCTGATCAGCGGCTACATCATCCCGATGTCGCTGGAGCGGCACGGCGACCTGCGCAAGTTCTGGATCTCGCGCCTCTTCCGGCTCTACCCGGCGTTCCTGGTGGCGACCACCTTGATGTTGGTGCTGATGACGGCCGGAATCGCCGCCTTCCCCGGGCAGCTCGTGCAGCACACGACGGTCGGGCTGTTGGCGCACGGCACGATGATGCAGGGCCTGCTCGGCGTCTCCAACCTGGTCGCGATCTATTGGACGCTCTCCTACGAGATGGTGTTCTACTTCGTCGTCGCCGGCCTGTTCGCCTTCGGCCTGCACCGCCACAGCGCGTGGTACGCGGCGGGACTGGCCGCCGTCGCCCTGTTCATCGGGCCCGCGTTGCCGCAGACGCTGCTGACCAGCGGCGGTGACCGCCGGACCGAGGCGGTGATCGGCGTGGCGATCGTCTTCGTGACCACCATCGCGGCCTTCCTCATCGGCTCCCGCAGAATTGTCATAGTCGGCGCCGTCCTCTCCGTCGGCGTGATCGGCGTCGCCGTGGTCAACGGCGGCGAGTCGTCGGGTCGCGCCTCCTGGCAGTCACTCATCCTGCTGGCGACGATGTTCGCCGGCACGACGATCTACCGGATGCAGCACGGCCAGATCCGGATCCTGCCCGGCGCGGCCGCGATCGCCGCCGTCCTGGTCGCGGCCACCGCCGGCGCGTGGTGGCACCTGGCCGACGAGATCGCCCGCCAGCTGTGGGTGACCGCCGTCGTCTTCCCGGCCATCGTGTTCGCGGCCGGTTTCCTGCTCCGCGGCCGGCAGATGCCGTGGGTGCTGCGCAAGCTCGGCGAACTCAGCTATTCGATGTACCTGCTGCACCTGATCCTGCTCAGCGCCCTGAAGCACGCGCTGCCCGGCATCGTGGGCGAGCCGGCGCCGGTGCGGCTCCTCACGTTCGCCGGCCTGCTGGCCGTGCTGTTCGCCCTGTCCGAGCTGGTCGTCCGCTTCGTGGAGAAGCCGGCCCAGCGACTCGGCCGCCGAGTCGGCGAGCGCTTCACCTCCCGAAACGACCGCCCCACGGCCGTCCCTCCGGCGCCGCGGGCCGCCCCGGCGGAAGCCGCGCTGAAAGGCTGATTCACCATTTCCGGTGCCGGGCGCCAACCAGCTACCGACGAGATGTCGGTGAGGGCAGGACTTGAGGGTGCTGGCGGTTCCGTCGCTCCAGACGGTCGTATTGAGCATTGCCTCGCGGTCGATGGCAAGGCGGCGGGGCGGATCTCTTCGCTGATCCGGCATTGATGCGGGTAGGCGAGATCGCCGCGAAGCTCCTATCCGCCACCAGTGCCCCCGACCGCGGCCAGGGTGAGCACGGGCCTGCGGCCGGTGCCGGGTGCGGCCGTCCGGGGTCGGTGGCCGCCTCGTTGGTGCAGGCCGCTCTCGCGTTGCAAGCGGGAGCCTTGCTCTCGTAGCAGGTCGGCGACGGTGTCGGCGCTGACCCGGTGGCCTGCCGGGCAACTCGCCGGCGAGGTTGCGGGCCGACTTGGTCGTCCACCGCGGCGGCGACTTCGGATCACCGCGCTCGCCGGGCTCCACCAGGGCCCTCAACGCGGCCGGCCGACCCGAATCCCGCTCGACGGCCCGTTTCGGCCGCCGCCGGGCCGGCGGGCGCTAACTGAACGGCGTTGGATCCAGGCCGGCCCGGAGCCGAACCGGCCGGGACACGCTCATCCCCAGCCGTCGGCCATGCGCACCTCGATGCCCGGTCCGAGCGGCCGTCCGCGCCCGACCCGGCCCTGCTCACCCGCCGCCATCTCCGACCGACCGACGCACACGCCTGCGTCGATGCCGGGGGCTTGGCCGCATCGTCAGGGCGCACGTGACCGCCCGGGAGCCATCGCTCAACCGCATCTCGGATCCGCCCGTTGCCCGGCCGAAAGCTCAGCCAGAACGGCCGGGACGAAACCCGGAATCGAACGGCCGGCTCCAGCACGACACCGACCGCGAAGGTAGCGCCGTTGCGCGGCGGCCCTGGAGATCCTCAGCGATCCCTGGCTGCCGCCCAGGTGAGCACCGGCCCTCGAGTTCGGTCGGGAAACTAAGCCGTGGCCGTCGGGCGCGGGGCCGAGGAGCGGGCGTAGAGCGCCGCGATCAGTGTGCCCACGCACAGGGCCGCCGCGCTCAGGCCCAGCGACCAGTGGATGCCGACCACGGCGCCGAACAGCCCGACCGTGACGCCGCTGCCGAAGCGCAGGCCGTTGGCTGACATGCCGTAGACCCCGATCACGCGGCCGCGTTCGCCGGGTGGGGCCAGCAGCTGGACCACGGTCTGGCCGATCGACATCGACGCCAGGTTGGCTACCCCGCCGACGACCAGGAGGGCCACCGCGGCCGGATAGTTTCCGGCGACGGCGAACCCGACCGTCGCCAGCCCGTAGACGGCGGTGCTCACCACCGCGGCCGGGACGCTGGCCGGGATGCGGCCGGTGGCCTCGAGCAGGATGCCGCCGAGGACGCCGCCGGCGCCGTTGGCGAAGAGCAGGATTCCGTACGCGGTTCCGGCGCTTCCCGCCCCCAGGTCCTGCGCGAAGATCGGCATCGACGACTGCATGGACGCGCCGACGAAGAACGAGCCCAGGCCGCCCAGGATGATCATGCTGACCAGGGTGTGGTTGCCCCGCACGTCACGTATCACCCTCACCGAGTCGAGCAACCCGAGCCGTCGACGCGGGACGCCCTCGTCGCGGGTGTGGCCGGTGAACCTCGTACGGAAGAGAAAGAGTGTCAGCGGCAGATAGAAAGCAATGTTGGCGAAGATCCCCCGGGTCGGACCGAGGCCCAGCAGCAGGGCCGAGCCGACCACCGGGCCGAACAGCACGCCCAGGCTGCGGAAGGTCGCGTTGAGCCGGACGGCGCTCGGCAGCTCCTCGTCGCCGACGAAGTCGTGCAGCATCAGCTGCTCGCCCGGGCCCCACAGCGACCCGGCCAGGCCGTGCAGCACGAGCAGCACGCAGGCCTCCCAGATCTGCAGTCTGCCGGTCAGGAAGAGCACCCCCCAGGCGGCCGAGACCAGCATGAACAGGACCTGCGCGGCCTGGATGACCCGCCGGCAGTCGAACCGGTCGGCGAGCGACCCGAAGTAGACCGAGAACACCAGGAACGGCACCCAGTGGCTGATCACCTCGAACCCGGCCAGCGCGGGGGAGTGGAACTTCTGCCACAGCTGCCAGTAGGTGATGACGTGCTCGATGTTGTCGGCCATCATGGCCAGCGCGGCCCCGAACAGGTACGGCCGGCAGTCCCGGTTGCGGAGCGCGGCGAACTTGCGCGGAGCGAGGGTGGCCATGCCGCTCAGCCTGCCGTCCTCGGGCCTCCGGTGCGCCCGGGGCGGCCGGCCAAGTGATCAGGACCACCCCGGAGCCTGGCCGGCTCGGGCAGTCAACCGGGCCCGCCATGCCTCGGTCTGGGCGGGCTCGGCCCCGGCCAGCGCGGCCGCGATGGCGTTCTCGCCCAGATCGGTGGTGTAGACGGGAGTGCCGGGCTGCTGGCGCCACGACTCGTCCAGGGGGCCGGCATCCACTCCGGCGAAGCCGATCTGCTCGGCCAGCGCGATGACGACGGTCTTGGCGATCGGCTCGTCGCCGGCGATCGGCAGCGCGACCCGGCCGCGCGTGCCCGCCGGTGCCGGCTTGTCGCGCAGGCTGGCCGCGGTGATGGTGTTGAACGCCTTGACGACCGGATGGCCCAGCTGCCGTTCGGTCCAGCGGCTCTCCACGGCACCGTGGTCGAGTTCGCCGATCCGGGCGTCGCGCAGGTGCGGCACGTAGTTGCTGGTGTCGACGACGACCGCGTCGGCGGGCAGCGCCAGACCGGCACCGAGCAGTCCGGCGATGGCGGGGAGCGGCACCGCGACGATGACCACGCGTGCGTCGGCGGCGACTTCGGCGAGCGTCGCGGCCCGGGCACCGGTCGCGGCCGCGAGGTCGACGAGGTGCTCGGGTCCGCGCCGGTTGGCGACGCTGACCCGGTGCCCGGCCGCACTCAGCTGCCGGACCAGGGTGCCCCCGATGCTGCCGGCCCCCACTACGGCGATGTTCATCGCGTCACCGCCGGCTCGACCACGGACGTCGGCCGGCACGAACCCGTGGCGCGGTGACGAATCCCGGGTTCGGCGGGGTTGCCGGTCACGCGCGGGTACGCGGTCAGCGGGGCCGGGTTGGTCAGCGCGAAGCGCGGTTTCCCGAACATTCCTTCTATCCCTTCACGCTCAGGGTGGGTTCACCGAAGAACGGTGAGTCCGGTGGGTAGAGGTCCCGCAGGTAGGGCTGGTCCCGTTGCACGTCGCACGGCTCGACGACGATGTTGCCGGGCCCGCGGCTGAGCAGCAGGGCCGGTTCGGACGTCAGGACCGGCGGCAACCCGAGGCCGGCCAGCCGCTTCTTCTCGGCCTCGTGGTCGTCCACCCAGTAACCCAGGTGGTGGAACCAGCCGCCGGCCGGGGTCGCCAGCGGAGTGCCCGGAATCTCCTGCCACAGCTCGACCGCGAACGGCCCGCCGAGTGAGAACGTGACGTGCACGTCCACGCCCTGCGCCCGTCCCGCCTCGTCGGTCACCGTCATCGACCGGGTGATCACCGGTCGCCAGCTCAGCTCGAACAGCTCGCCGATCTCCGCCATGCCCCGGTCGAGATCGGGTACCGCCATGCCCACGTGCCAGAGTCGCGCCATCACACCTCTCCTCAAACGGACAGTGTGTCCACTTACCTCGAGAACGATACGGACACCCTGTCCACTTGTCGCTAGGATGGCGGAGTGACCTCGACGACAAGCCCCGGCCGCCCGCTGCGGGCCGACGCCCGCCGCAACTACGAGGCGCTGCTGGCGGCGGCCAGGGAACTCTTCGCCGAACTCGGCGCCGACGCGCCGCTGGAAGAGGTCGCCCGCCGCGCCGGCGTCGGGCAGGCCACGCTCTACCGCCGGTTCCCGACCCGCGAGCACCTGTTCGTCGCGATCCTCCAGGAACGGGTCGACCTCCTCGACCGCAGTGCTCGCGACCTGCTCGGCGCCGCCGACCCGTGGGCGGCGCTGGTGCAGTGGCTCGACCTGTACGACCGCAGCGCCAGCGAATACCGCGGGATGAGCGCGCGGGTGGCCGAGGCCCTCGCCGACGAGGAGTCACCGGTCGCCACCGCGTGCGCGCCGATGAAGGCGGCGTTCGGCGAGCTCGTCGAACAGGCCCACACGGCGGGCGCGGTCCGCGCGGACATCGGCCCGCTGCAACTGCTCACCCTGATCTCGTCCCTGCCGAAGGACCCGGCTTCCGGCACGACGGCGCCCCAGTACCTCGACGTCGTACTCCGGGGCATCCGCCCGTAGCGCCGATGCAAATTACGTGCCCGGACGGTTGGTGACGCCGTCCAGGATGGTGGTCAGGTTGTGGTGGAAAGTTTCCTCGGCGCTGAGGTGGGCGCCTTCGACGACCAGCCGGGCGACGGTGGGGTAGCGGCCCGTTTCGAGCATGCGCGTCACGTAGGGCCCGAGGGCGGTCTGCCAGGCGGACACGTCGACGCCGGTCGTACGGGCGGTGCGCCGCTCGGTGATCTCCGTGCGGAGGGCTCCGGCGAGGAACGCGTTGAGGGCGCTCAAGGCCCGCTGGAGGTCGCCGATATCGCGTACGCCCGGGGCCTGGCTCAGCGCCGCCGCAGTCGATTCGCCGACCGCGAGTGCGTGGGGTCCCAGGTGCGGCCGGGCACCGAGCAGGTCGGCGAACCACTCGTGTTCCAGGGCCGCCTCGCGGGTGCGGTGCACGATGGCCAGTGCCGTGGCGCGCCACTCGGAGGGCCGGGCGGCCTCGGCGATCTCCGCGTACACGGCGTCGACCATCAGATCGAGCAGTTCGGACCGGTTGGTCACGTAGTCGTAGAGCCGCATCGGCCCGACGCCGAGCTCTTTGGCGATCTTGCGGACCGACAGCCCGTCGAGGCCGTCGGCGTCGGCGAGCCGGATCGCCGCGGCGGCGATCTTCGCGCGGCTCAGCGGCACCGGCGCGGCCCGCGGCCGGGGCTCGGGCCGTTCCCAGACCGGCACCGGTGCGCTACCGTACGGCGTATCCATGAGGTACACCGTACGGTAACGGAGTTGATGATGCGAATCGCGATCGCCGGTGGTGGCCTCGGCGGGCTGACGCTGGCCCGGATCCTGCACCGGCACGGCATCGGCGCGGTGGTGTACGAACGCGAGGCAAGCCGCTCCGCACGATCGCCGGGCGGCATGCTCGACCTGCACCCGGAGTCCGGGCAGCGGGCCCTGGCCGAGGCGGGCCTCACCGGCCGGTTCCGGTCCGAGGCGCGGCCGGAGGGCGAGGAACATCGCATCCTCGACCCGGCCGGGCGCACCCTCGTGCACCACCGGCCGCGGCCCGGCTCGTTCTCCGGGCGCCCAGAGATCGACCGCCGCGTGCTGCGTGACCTTCTCCTCGACTCACTGCCCGATGACGCGGTGGCCTGGCGGCACCGGCTCGTCGCGGCGACGCCCCGGCCCGGCGGCGGCTACGGGCTGACGTTCGACGGCGGCCACAGCGCCGACTGCGACGTCCTCATCGGCGCCGACGGGGCCCGCTCGGTCGTCCGGTCGCTGCTGACCGACGCGCCGCTGTCCGCCGTCGCCACGTTGGCCGAGCTCACCATCGGCGACGCCGACCGGCGCCACCCGGATCTCGCCGAGCTGGTCGGCCCCGGAAACCTCTGGTGCGTCGGGGTGAACCGGATCCTGGCCGCGCAACGTCTCGGCGACGGCAGCATCCGAGTCGGGATCTCCCTGCGCGCGGACGGTCGCCCCATCGACGCCTACAGCAGCAAGCGCGCCCTGCTGGACCTGTTCGACGGCTGGAACCCCGGCCTCACCGCCCTCATCGAGGCCGGCGACGGCCCGCCGACCCTGCGCCGGATCGAGGCGATGCCCGCCGGTACGCGCTGGGCCCACCGGCCGGGCCTCACCCTCATCGGCGACGCCGCGCACCTCATGCCGCCGGTCGGCGAGGGCGCCAACCAGGCGATGCTCGACGGCGCCGAGCTCGCGGCCCAACTCGCCGCCGATCCCGGCGCGGCCATCCGGACGTACGAGGAGGCGATGTTCACCCGCATCCACCCGATCGCCGAGATGTCCGCCCGAGTCCAGGCCATGATGCTGTCGCCCACCGCGGCCGACGACATCGTCCGCTTCTTCACCCGGCGCCCCACCGGGACGGCATCCGCGAACCGACAGCGCGCGACGCAGCCGGCCGTTCCCGAATAGCGATGGCCGGCCCGCTTCGCGAATTGCGCGGTGCGGTGGTGAGCCTCGCTGAGCGCGACCTTGACGCCGGCGCGACCACCGCACCGTGGGGTCTGGGGGTCGCCCCCAGGTGGATTACAGCCCCCAGCCCCAGCGGAGCTGGGCTACGCCGGTGGCGTTGTTGACGGCCAGGCCGCTGCCGTTCTGGCGGGTCAGGGAATAGGTGTCGCCGGAGCGCAGGCCGGGCCAGTAGACGACACCCATCTGCTGGGAGCGGGTGTAGTCGGTCGTCGCGGCGAAGTAGGACGTGAAGACGTTGCCGTCCTGGTTCTGGCCGCCGGTGTAGGTCAGGCCGGTGGTCATGGGGGCGCCGGCCTCGTCGATTACGGTTCGGGAGGCGTAGGCGCCGATCCGCGGGGTGAGGTTGGCCGTCCAGGCCGCCCGGGTGGTGTAGGACGCCCAGAAGCCGTAGAAGTGCAGCGACAGCAGGGTGCCGGACAGGGCCGGTGAGGCCCCGACGCCGGTAACGTTGTCGTTGTAGCCGGTGCCGCTGATCAGCACCCGGCCGCGGGGGACCGTCGAGTGGCGGGAGAGCCAGCCCGAGCACAGGTTGACCCAGTCGTTGAGGCTGTAGCCGAAGGGCTCGTTCATCGGCTCGAAGTACACGTTCGCGTTGGAGCCGTAGCCGGCGACCACGGTGTCCCACATGGTGTTCCAGGCGGCGGTGTCGTCGACGAAGCCGTCGTGGTTGGCCTCCCAGTAGCTGAGGATGACCCGCATGCCGTGGGCGAGTGCCGAGTCGACCGTGCCCTTGTAGGCGTTCCACCAGGCCGAGTTCACGCTCTGCGGGTTGATCGGCAGCCGGACCGTGTTGGCGCCGAGCAGGGTCTGGAAGCCGCTCACGATGCCGTCCGCCTTGGTGCGGACCGTCGCGTAGGAGTCCGAGGCGGTGAGCCCGGTCGGGATCACCCAGCCGTCGACGTAGTTGTCGCGGGCGTCGGCCCAGTTGACCCCTCGGAAGCTGTTGGTGGCGGCGGAGGCGGGCCGCGGGGCGACGAAGACGAGGAGCGCCGCCACGAGCAGCGCGCGTCCCAAGAAAAGCTTCATGGCGAGCTCCCAAGACGTAGAAGTTCGTCAATGGTTACGTAAACATCGCGCCCGCGTCAAGCGGACGACTCCCATCCGCGGCGGCGTTCCTCCTCCGGCGTCAGCACGCAGTCGCCGCAGGTCCCGCCGCCGGGGATTCGGTAGTACAGGCAGCAGTTGTTCCTGATCAGGAACCGCCTCGGAGATTCCGGCGACGGCCGCACCAGCGTGCCGGTCCCGGCCAGCGGCGCGATCTCGAGCATCTCGGCGACGATGGACGCCGCTCGCTCGGCATGCCGCGGCGCCTGATCCGCGATCATGCCGGCCGCGCCGCCCAGTGCCGAGGCGACATTGCCCAGCAGCACCTGCGGCGACAGCGCGAACCGGGTGCGGAAAACTTCGAGCAGCGGCATCACCAGGCCGCCGACGGCGACCTCGGCGAAGGCCTGGGCGGTCACCTTCCTCCGGCTGCCCGCTCGCGCTCGCGTTCTCCCGTACGCGATGGGAAGCGGCCCGCCCGGCTGCGGCCGCCACCAGAGCTCGTCCGGTCGGGGCGCCGGCAGGTCGCCCGTGGCGGCCGCCGCGCCGAGCAGCGGCGACACCACCCGCGAGGCATAGCCGAGGAACGTGACCGAGGCGACCACCCGCGTCGGCACGTCGTCTTCCGCCAGCCCGAACATGCCGATCAGCGTGTCGCGGGCGATCCGCACCCGCTCCGCGGCGACGTCGCCGTCGGCCAGGGACGCCCAGGGGAGCCAGCCCGCGCCGGGAGACCACGGCTCCCAGCTGAAGAACGGCCCGAATTGTGCGGCGGTGACCAGAGCGGGAAGCACCAGGTCAGTCAAGCGCACCGAGGTAGCGGATGTCATATCGATCGTTTTGACGATCGGGAGTAATGATGTGCGTATGAACAGGTGGAGCGGGCGGGTGCTGACCGTGCTGCTCGGCCTCGGAGCGCTGGCCCTGCTCGCTCACCCGTCGCCCTGGATGCCCGGCGTCCGGCTGCCCGCGCTCGACCGGGTCGCGCTCGCGCTTCTCCTGCTGCTGCTCGCCCACGGCCTGGCCGGGCGCCGCCGGCTCGCCCTCCAGGTCACCCTCGGGCTGATCGTCATCGCGGTCCTGCCGCCGGTGGCCCGGCGCGAACTCGTGCTGCCGGTCGTCGCGGCGCTGTTGCTGCTGCCCGGGCGCTATCCGGTGCGGCCCGACCCGCAGCGGCTGCGGGCGGCTGCGGTGGTGGCCGGCGGCGCGCTCACGGTCGTGCTCGGGCGGGCGCTGTGGGAGGCCGGGCGGCACCGGGCGTACGCGGCCTCGCCGTTCCCCCTCGCCTCCCCGGACCGTTCCACCCGGGTCTACGTCGTCGTGGTCCTGGCCGCCGTCCTGGTCGCGCTGGCCATCGCGCTGGCCGCCGCGCCCGCACCGCCGCCGGCCGACGAGGCCGAGCGGGCCCAGGTCCGCCGGCTCGTGCAGGATCCGTCGTCGGGCAGCCTGGCCCCGTTCGCCACGCGCGCCGACCGCACGTACGTCTTCAGCCCGCGCGGCGACGCCGCGATCGGCTACCGGGTGCGGTTCGGGGTCGCGCTGGCCGGTGGCGATCCGGTCGGCTCCGACGCGGCGGCCGCGATCGCCGCGTTCGCGCTGCTCTGCGACGAGCACGGCTGGCGGCCGGCGGTCCTCGGCAACGACGCGGCGGCCACCGGCGGGCTGTGGCGGGCGGCCGGCGTGCGCCGGGCGGTCGAGATCGGCGACGAGGCGGTCCTCGACATACCGTCGTTCTCGCCGGCCGGGCGATCCATGCGCAACGTGCGGCAGGCGGCCCGGCGGGCCGACAACGCGGGCGTACGCGTCGACATCGGCCCGCTCGACCCGCTGCTCGTGCCGGCGCTCGACGGCGTGCTGCGGGACTGGCTGCGCGGCCGCTCGGAACGCGGCTTCGCCATGAATCTCGACGCGCTGCTGACGCCGCGGGACGGCGTACTCGTCGTGGTGGCCCGCGATGCCGGCGGCGAGCCGGTCGCCTTCGCCCGGTTCGCCGTCGCGGCCGCCGGCCGGATTCTGACCCTCGACGTGGCGCCCCGGCGCCGCGACGCCCCGAACGGCGTGGTCGAACGCATGATCCTTTCGATGGTCGCCTACGCCCGCGCCCACGACGCCACCGAGGTGACGCTGAATTTCGCCGGGATGCGCCGCGTCTACGCCGGCACATCGGTCGGGGCCCGCGTGGTGCGGGTTCCGCTGCACGCGCTGGACCGGTGGATCGAACTGCGGTCGCTGTGGCTGTTCACCGACAAGTTCCATCCGCGGTGGCGGGCCCGGCAGCTGCGGATGCGCTCGTGGTGGGAGCTGGTGCCGGTCGCCTTCGTGGCGCTGACGTCGGAGTTCGGCGCCCGCCCGGCTCCGGCGTCTTCCCGTGAGCCGTCGCCGTCGGCCGCGCCCGTAAGCTCCTGATCATGCCGCTGCTGTTCTCCTACGGAACCCTGCGCGACCCGGCCGTGCAGATCGCCAACTTCGGCCGCCCGCTCGCCGGCCGAGACGACTCGGTCCTCGGTTTCCGCCTCGGCCAGGTCGAGATCACCGACCCGCACGTGCTCGCGGTCAGCGGCCTGACCCATCATCCGATCCTGGTCGCCACCGGCGATCCGGCCGACGCGGTGGCCGGCGCCGTCCTCACCCTGACCGACGACGACCTGCTCCGCGCCGACGAGTACGAAGTGGACGACTACCACCGCATCGAGGCCCCGCTGGCGTCGGGCGACACCGCGTGGGTCTACGTCGGCCGGAAATGACCGCGACCGAGATCGCGGCGCGGGTCCGCGCGGGTTCGGTCGACCCGGTCGACGTCGTCTCGGAAGCTCTGTCCCGGGCCCGTAGCCTCGACCCGGTGCTGCATTTCCTCGACCGGCTCGACGGCCCGTCCGCGCTGGCCGCGGCCCGCACCGTCGACCGCTCGGCGCCGCTGGCCAGCGTGCCCTTCCTGGTCAAGGCCCGCACCCCGGCCGGATCGCCGATCGCCGATCGCCGAGCGCCTGGTCGCCGCCGGTGCGATCCCGATCGGCACCTCGACCCGGGCCCGGCCCGGCGCGACGGCCCAGGGCCACGGCTGGAACGGCACCGACTACACCCGCAACCCGTGGGACCCGTCGCGCTCGCCCGGCGGCTCCTCGGCCGGTGCCGCGGCGGCGGTCGCCGCGGGCGTGGTCCCCATCGCGACCGGCGGCGACAGCGGCGGGTCGCTCCGCATCCCGGCCTCGTTCTGCGGCGTGATCGGGCTGAAGGGCACGTACGGCCGCATCCCGCGCCCGTCACCCGGCCTGGGAAGCTGGACTCGTTCGCACGCCTCGTCTCGAGCTCCGGCCGCCGGGCGTTGCGTGGGAAGCCCTCTACGCGCTCGACAACGGCCGCCCGACTCCCGACCTGGCCGAGGCGGCGGCGATTCGGCGCCACAACGACACGGCGCTGGCCGATGTCTTCGCCTCCTTCGACGTCCTGGTCACCCCGGCGACGACGTGCGTGGCCTACGGCTACGACGAATACGCGACGGGGGTGGCGGCCGGGGACCTGTGCTGGGGCTTCAACGTCACCGGGCACCCGGCGATCTCAGTCCCGGCCGGCCTCGCCGACGGCCTGCCGGTCGGGCTCCAGGTGGTCGCACCGCACGGCCGCGACGACCTCGCGGTCGCCGCCGCCGAGCGCCTCCTGGTGTCCCTCTGACGCAGTCGCCCCCTGACTGGCGCCACCCGAGCCGGCAACTCGCGCCGGCCCGGCTCAGCCGGGACGGGGTTGGGGCCTGGTCTCGCAGCACGCCGACCGCTCCTAGCTGGCGTGGACCCCGAGCTCCTAGACTGCCTGCCATGAGGATCGGCGTGCTGGGCGCGGCCCGGATCGCCCCGGCGGCGCTGATCAAGCCGGCGCGCGCGGTGGCCGGGGTCGAGGTGGCCGCCGTGGCGGCGCGCAACCGGGAGAAGGCGGCGGCGTTCGCCGGGCGGCACGGCATTCCGGTCGTGCACGAGAGTTATGAGGCGCTGCTGGCCGATCCGACGCTCGACGCGGTCTATGTGCCGCTGCCCAACGGGCGCCACGAGCAGTGGACGGTCGCCGCGCTGCGGGCCGGCAAGCACGTGCTCTGCGAGAAGCCGCTCACCTCCAACGCGGCCCAGGCGCTCGAGGTGCGGACGGTGGCCGGCGAGACCGGGCTCGTGGTGATGGAGGCGTTCCACTACCGCTATCACCCGCTGGCCGCGCGGATGGCCGAGGTCGCCCACAGCGGCGAACTCGGGCGGATCAAGCGGGTCGAGACGGCGATGTGCTTCCCGCTGCCGCGGTTCGGCGACATCCGGTACGACTATGGCCTGGCCGGAGGCGCGCTGATGGACGCCGGCTGCTACGCCGTCCACTGCCTGCGCCTGCTGTCCCCGGGCGCGCCGACCGTGACGGGAGCGCACGCGCTGCCCTTCAGGCGCGACGCCCGCGTCGACCGCGCGATGACCGCCGACTTCGACCTCGGCGACGGCGCGACCGGCCGGGTCCGGGCGTCGCTGTGGTCGTCCACTGTGCTCAGTCTGGGGGCCCGGGTGGTCGGCGAGCGGGGCATGTTGAAGGTCGCCAACTTCGTGATGCCGCAGTTGTTCGCCGGCTTCAAGGTGACCACCGACGGCCGGAGCCACCGGGAGAGGTTCGGCGGGGAGCCGACCTATGTCCACCAGCTGAGGGCTTTCGCGGCCGCGGTGCGGGGCGAGACCACGGCCAACCTGACGCCACCCGCCGACTCGGTCGCCACGATGACGCTCATCGACGACGTCTACCGGGCGGCCGGCCTACCGGTCCGGCAGTGACGGCAACTCACGCTTGAGGACCTTTCCGGTGGCGTTGCGGGGGAGGGCGTCGAGGAAGACGACATCTCGGGGGACACAGAAGCGGGCGCGAAACTCGCGCACGTGGTCCCGTACGGCGTCCGCGTCCAGGGACACACCCGGCCGGCGGACCAGGTAGGCCGCCAAGCGCTGGCCGTAGGTCGGGTCGGGGACGCCGATGACGGCCACCTCGCGTACGCCCGGCAGGTCGGCGAGGAGGTTCTCGACCTCGGACGGGAAGACGTTCTCGCCGCCCGAGACGATCATGTCGTCTTCGCGGCCGTCGACGAAGACGCGGCCGGCGTCGTCGACGTGGCCCAGGTCGCCGGTGGCCAGGAGACCGTCGCGGGTTTCCTTGCCGGCACCGTTGGTGTAGCCCTCGAACAGCATCTCGTTGCCGACGAACAGGCGGCCCGGTTCGCCCGGAGGCAGCGGCCTCCCGTCGGGGTCGAGAACGGCTATTCGCGTGCCGTGCGGCGGCCGGCCGGCGGTGCCCGGTGCGGCCCGCAGGTCGGCCGGGGTGGCGATCGACGCCCAGGAGGCCTCGGTGGAGCCGTAGAGGTTGTACAGGATGTCGCCGTACCGGTCCATGAATCGGATGGCCAGACCGCCGGGCAGCGCGGAGCCGCTGACGGCCACGACCGACAGTGGGGGCTGGTCGCCGGGCGGGAGCTCCATGAGGCCCTGCAGCATGACCGGTACGGCGATCAGCGCCGAGCACCGCTCCCGGATCATCGCCTGGATCGCGTCGGCGGGTGAGAACCGGCGGCGGAGTACCACGGTCGCGCGCAGCGCCAGCGCGATCTGCAGGCCGGCCAGGCCCCAGGTGTGGAAGAGCGGCGCCGCGATCAGCATGCTGTCGCCGGCCCGCAGCGGGATGCGGTCGATGATCGAGGCGAGCGGTCCGAAGCCGCCGGGGGTCGGGCGCTGGGCGCCCTTCGGCAGCCCGGTGGTGCCGGAGGTCAGCACGATAGTCCGGCCCGGCCGCGCCGGCGGTGTGAGGCCGGAGGCAAGGGGCGGCCGCGCGGGCGGTGTGAGGCCGGAGGCGAGGGGCGACGGCGCGGGCGGTGTGAGGCCGGAGGCGAGGGGCGACGGCGCGGGCGGTGTGAGGCCGGAGGCGAGGGGCGACGGCGCGGGCGGTCTGAGGCTGGGGGCGAGGGGCGGTGGCGGTGTGAGGCCGGAGGAGGGCGGCGGGGCGACGAGGTCGTCGAGGCAGCGCGCCGGGACGCCGGCCGGGGTGAAGTCGCGGGAGTGCAGGATCAGGCGCAGGCCCTGGTCGCGGGCGACCGTGGACAGCTGCGGCGCCGACAAGCCGGTGTTCAGCAGGACCGGGTCGGCGCCGGCCGACGCCACCGCGACCATCGCCGCGACCATGGCGGCCGAGTTGCGGGACAGGAGGCCGACCCGGTCGCCCGCCTCGACGTCCAGGACCGCGGTCAGTCGTTGTGAGAGGTCGAGGAGGGCGGCGTACGTCAGGAAGCCGTCATCGTCGATGACCGCGACCCGCCCGGGGTTTCGGGCCGCGGCCTGCCGCAGCTCGCCCGGGAGGCCGAAGCCCCAGCGCCGCAGTTCGAGGAGCTGTCGCAGCACACGCGACGGCGGGCCGGGGTGCAGGAGGCCCCGGCGCGCCAGCGTGGCCGCCTCGAAGATCACCGGATCTGCATGCCCGAGATGGCGCGGGCGATGACCAGGCGCTGGATTTCCGAGGTGCCCTCGAAGATGGTGTAGATCTTCGCGTCGCGGAACATGCGCTCGACCGGGTGGTCGCGCAGGTAGCCGGCGCCGCCGAGGATCTGGACGGCCTTCTCGGTGACCGCGACGGCGACCTCGCCCGCCTTCAGCTTGCTCATCGAGCCCTCGCCGGCGCCGAACGTCTTCTCGTTGCGGCCCATCCACGCCGCCCGCCAGACGAGCAGCCGGGCGGCGTCGATCTCCGTCCGCATGTCGGCCAGGGCGAACGCGATCGCCTGGTTCTCGATGATCGGGCGGCCGAACTGGACGCGGGTCTTGGCGTATTCGAGGGCGTACTCGTAGGCGGCGCGGGCGATGCCGAGCGCCTGCGCGCCGACCGCCGGCCGGGAGAGTTCGAAGGTACGCATGGCCGCCTGGCCGGTGGCGCGCCTGCCCTCGCGGGCCCGGGCGAGGCGCTCGTCGAGGGCGTCCTTGCCGCCGAGCAGGCAGTGGCCGGGCACGCGGACGTCGTCGAGGAAGACGTCGGCGGTGTGCGAGGCCCGCAGGCCGAGCTTCTTCAGCTTCTTGGGGCTGGCCAGCCCGTCGGTGCCCGGAGGCACGATGAAGGCGGCCTGCCCGCGGGAGCCGAGCGACGGGTCGACCGAGGCGGTGACGACGTGCACGTTGGCGATGCCGCCGTTGGTGGCGTACGCCTTCTGCCCGGAGATCACCCACTCGTCGGACGCCTCGTCGTAGACCGCCCGGGTGCGCATCGACGCCACATCGGAGCCGGCCTCGGGTTCGGTCGAGCAGAACGCGCCCACCTGCGGGGACGCCTCGTCGCCGAAGCACTGCGGCACCCACTCGACCATCTGCTCGGGCGTGCCCGAACCGTAGATCGCGGCGACCGACAGCGCCGTGCCGCCGAGGGCCATGCCGATGCCGCCGTCGCCCCAGAACAGCTCCTCGTTGACCAGCGGCAGCGACAATCCGGTCGGGTCGGACCACGCGTTGATCAGGAATTCGAAGCCGTACAGCCCGATCTTGGCGGCCTCCTGCAGAATGGGCCAGGGCGTCTCCTCGCGCTCGTCCCACTCGGCGGCGGCCGGGCGGATCACTCCGTCGGCGAACCCGTGGACCCACTGCTGCAACTCGCGCTGCTCGTCGTTGAGGTCGAGCCAGAACTCCATGCTTCTCCCACCTTCGGTGCCGTACTCGCCGGTAACGTTACGGTGGCGTAACTTGGCCCGCAAGGTGCGGCTTCCGCGACCGCAGCCCGAATTCCCAGCCGCCATTCGATTCGACGGCGGTGAATTCCACCCGGGACGGCAGAAGGACCGGAGCCTTGAAAGTCACGTCCATCGTGTACCGATCGGGCAGCCGGCCCTCGAGCGCGGCCAGGCACCGGGCGGCGCTCCACATCCCGTGCGCGATCCGCTGCGGAAAGCCGAAAAGCCGCGCGCCGATCCGCGACGTGTGAATCGGATTGCGGTCACCCGAAACAGCGGCGTACTGCGGCCCGACACCGGTCGGAACCCGCCAGATCGCGGTGGCCGGCGCCGGCGTCGGGTCACGCTGGTCGCGCCGCTCACGCTCGCGTTCGATTTTGAGGTACGTCGAAAGACCGTCCCAGACCTTCTCGCCGTCAACGGCGGCCGTGGCGACGATGTCCAACTGGCGGCCGCGCTTGTGGTCGCGCAGCCCGGCCGCGCGCACGGTCAGATCGAGCCGCTCGCCGGCACCGATCGGCCGGTGCAACGTGATCCGGTTGGCGATGTGCACCATGCCGACGATCGGGAACGGAAAGTCGGCCGCCGACATCAGGTGCATCGCCAGCGGGAACGCCAGCACATGGGGATAGGTGGCCGGAAGCGCGTCGGAGAGGCGGAACTCGCAGACGCGGTTGTAGGCGGCGAGGTGATCGCGGTCTATGGCGTGAGCGTGAATTGCCACTTCGCGGTCGGGGAGGGTACGCGGTCGGCGCCGGCCCGGCAGCAGGCCGGCGGCGGCCCTCAGATAAGGATTGCCTTTCACCTCATCGGTCGTCATCTTCACGCTCCGAGAAGGCTCTGGCCGCAGACCCGGACCACGTTTCCGGTGACCGTGGCCGAGCCGGGCGAGGCGAACCAGGCGATCGTCTCCGCCACGTCGACCGGCAGGCCACCCTGGGCGAGGCTGTTCATGCGGCGGCCGGCCTCCCGCAACGCGACCGGCATTTTCGCGGTCATCGCGGTCTCGATGAAACCGGGCGCCACCGCATTGATGGTGATCTTTTTAGAAAGGAGGGCCGGTGCCATCGACTGGACGAGTCCGATAACGCCGGCCTTGCTGGTCGCGTAATTGGTCTGCCCGCGATTGCCGGCGATGCCGGCGATCGACGCCACCCCGATCAGCCGGCCGCCCTCGCGGATCAGGTCCCGCTCCAGGAGTACGCCGTTGATCCGCTCCTGACTCGACAGGTTGACGTCGAGCACCGCATCCCACCAGGCCGGATCCATCTTGGCGATCGTGCGGTCACGGGTGATGCCGGCGTTGTGCACGACGATGTCGACGCCGCGGCCCAGATAGGCGGCCAGGTTCTCGCCCGCGTCCCCGCTCGTGAGATCGAGCTGGAGGGCGCGGCCCCGCACGTCGTTGGCGACCCCGGCCAGCGCGTCCCCGGCGGCCGGCACGTCGAGCGCCACGACGTCGGCGCCGTCGCGGGCCAGGACCCGGGCGATGGCCGCCCCGATGCCGCGGGCCGCGCCGGTGACCAGGGCCGTCTTCCCGTCGAGCGGCCGGTTCCAGTCGAGCGGATCGTCGGCCTGGCCGGCCCGGACCCGGATGACCTGGCCGGAGACGTAGGCCGAGCGGGCGCTGAGCAGAAACCGCAGGGTCGACTCGACGGCGTTCTCGCCGCCCCGGGACACGTAGACCAGCTGGGCGGTGCTGCCCCGGCCGAACTCCTTGCCGGCGCTGCGGGTGAAGCCTTCGAGCGCGCGCTGGGCGGTCGCCTCAGCCGGTGAGCCGGCCTCGTCGGGCGGCGTCCCGAGGACGATGACCCGGCCGCCGCCCCGGAGCGCCCGGGCGTTGGGGTGGAAGAAGTCGTAGAGCTTCCGGAGGCCCGCACTGTCGGTGATGCCGGTCGCGTCGAAGATCAGGGCCGCATAGGGGCCGCCGGCCGCATCGGCGAGGTCGACGCCGGCCTGCTCCAACATTTCCCGGGTCGTCTTGGCCAGCCGCCCCTGGGTCGATCCGAGCAGCACCGGCCCGTCCGCGACCGGGTCGCCGGCGTGATAGCGCCGCAGCCTCGGCGGGTCGGGCAACCCGAGCCGCTTGACCAGAACCCGGCCCGGACCGGAATGGGCGAAGCTCGCGTATCGATCGGCCATGCCCCGGATCCTACTCGCCAGTAGCCAAACGGCCGAGGGCCGCCGACAGCGCTTCCACCCTCACCCGGTCCTCGGCGATCCGCCGGTCGGCCGCTGGTGCGGCGGAAGGTCCGTCCCGTGGATCGCGGCACGGCCTGGGGTGGGTCAGTGTTGCGCCCGGGGTGGTCACCGTTTTGCCGATCCTTGATACCCAGCTGATCAGCTTCGCGGCCAAGGGCCGTTATGAAATTCCCCCGACGGGGGCTGCTGTCTCCTGGTCCAGAGCGACAATCCGGTGCGCAACAATCATTACGTTCCCCTTCTGGCCAACGGCATCGGCACGCGGATCGTCACGAACGACTATCTCGCAATGCACCGGGACGCACCTCAGAAATTCCGGGCCGTCATGTCCCGTTACCGCACCGATCGATACGTCCTCGATTTTCAGGACGACTATCCCACCGTGGTGGAGTGCTCCCACCTCGCCCTCGCCAACGCGATCAACCAAGGCAACTTCGTCTTGCTGCGGCAGCTGGCGACCGCTCTCGACGACAAGCGCCGGCGCGTCGCGGTCCGCCGTCTGCGGTTCCTTCTGGACAACGGCATCCAGTGTGTGCCGCTCGGGGTCACCTCGGCCGAACTTGGTCTGAGCCTGTTCCAGAAATTCGTGTCGAGCTTCTCACCCAAAGAAAACTGCGGGGTGCTCGATTCCAAAAGCGTCAAGGCGCCGACACCGTCGGCAAACCTCGCGTGGCTACGACGCGGGCAAGAGGTCAAGGGACGTGAGCGGTTCATTGTCACCGACACCGCGCTGCTCAGCCTCTATCTGCACGACATCGACCGGGCCGGCTGACGCCCCAAAGACCGCCGCTGAGCGACGTCCGCATTGAGTTACGAGACATCCCTTGGGACACGCGGAAGGGTGGCCGTTGCGGGCGCAACCCGAACCAGCGCCCAGGATCGGCAGGTACACGGTTTAGTGCTGCAGGGGAGTGCGGCGGGTGATGCGCCAGCCCGCCGGGGTTCGGTGGATGGTCGCCGGGGAGGTTGAGCAGGTCGGTGATGGCGAACCAGTCGTCGGCGCTCAAGGTTACGAGGCGGATCGGGGCGGCGGAGCTCCCCTTCAAGCGCGGGTCGCCTTCTTGGTGCTCGGGCAGAGGATGACCAGGCAGCTGTCGACGCGGACGTCGTCGAGGACCGGGCCGTAGCCGGCCGGGGTGGTGGTGCTGGCGAAGTCGAGGCGGAGCTGTCTGCTCAGGGCGAAGACGTACACGGAGCGGCTGGTGAAGGCCATTTTGCTCAGCGACGTCAGGCTCGTGTCGAACGTGAACCGCTGTACGGTCTTGCCGTTGACCCGGACCTGCCCGGTTTTGAGCATGGGGTCGGCGGCCGGGTTGCCGGCCAGGGCGTACGTCACCTTGTAGGTGGTCAGGGGCCGGACCGCGATCGTGGTGGAGACGGTGCCGTTGGTGTCGCCGTCCAGGTCGAGGGTCTGGCGGCCGGCCGGGGTCTGCCACAGGCTGGTGGTGGCCAGGTCGACGTCGCCGGCGGTCACTGTCCACGGGCCGATGTGGGAGCCGGTGGGAAGGCGCCGGCCCTGGCCGCTGACCGGGGGAGACTCGAAGCCGTCGCGGAAGACCGGGGCGGGTGCGGCGGGCAGCAGGAGGGTGGCTGTCAGTCCGAGGGTCAGGATTCGGCGGAGTTGTGGCATCGGGGGCAGGTCCTCGGGGAGTCGGATCAAGGCCAAGGGGAGAATAGCGGCTTTTGTCCACTTTGCCGAAGACGCTGCCGGGCCGAGTAAGCTACCGGCGAGTAGCAGAGACAGGGAGGCAGCCGTGGAAAAGCGCGTCGGAGTGCTCGGAGGCAACCGGATCCCGTTCGCCCGGTCGAACGGGCGCTACGCCCGGGCCTCCAACCAGGACATGCTGACCGCCGCGCTCGACGGCCTGATCGCGCGGTTCGGGCTGGCCGGGCGGCAGATGGGCGAGGTCGTCGCCGGCGCGGTGCTCAAGCACTCCCGCGACTTCAACCTGACCCGCGAGGTCGTGCTCGGCTCGCGGCTCGACCCGCGGACCCCGGCGTACGACATCCAGCAGGCCTGCGGCACCGGCCTCGAGGCGGCGATCCTGGTTGCCAACAAGATCGCGCTGGGCCAGATCGAGGTCGGGATCGCCGGGGGGACGGACACGACCTCGGACGCTCCGCTGCAGGTCAATGACGAGATGCGGCGTACGCTCCTGGAGCTGAACCGGGCCCGCTCGCTGGCCGGCCGCCTGAGGGCGGCAGCGAAGCTGCGGCCGTGGCAACCGTTCCAGCCGGAGATTCCGCGCAACGCCGAGCCGCGCACCGGCCTGTCGATGGGTGAGCACGCCGCGATCACGGCGGGCCACTGGGACATCTCGCGGGAGGCGCAGGACGAACTGGCCCTCGCCTCGCACCGGCATCTCGCCGCCGCCTACGACCGCGGGTTCTTCGACGACCTGGTCACGCCTTACCTGGGCCTGACCCGTGACCAGAATCTGCGCGCCGACACGTCGCTGGAGAAGCTGGCGAGCCTGAAGGGCGTCTACAGCGACACCATGACGGCCGGTAACTCGTCGCCGCTCACCGACGGTGCGTCCACGGTGCTCCTCGCCTCCGAAGAGTGGGCGGCGGCGCACGAACTTCCGGTGCAGGCCTGGCTGGTCGACTGCGAGGTCGCGGCGGTCGACTTCGTGCACGGCGACGAGGGGCTGCTGATGGCGCCGGCCTACGCGGTGCCCCGCCTGCTGGCCCGGCGCGGGCTCACCCTGCGGGATTTCGACTACTACGAGATCCACGAGGCGTTCGCATCGCAGGTGCTGTCGACCCTCAAGGCGTGGGAGTCGGCCGCATTCTGCAAGGAGCGCCTCGGCCTCGACCAGCCGCTCGGCTCGATCGACCGCGACAAGCTCAACGTCAACGGCTCGTCGCTGGCGGCCGGGCACCCGTTCGCCGCGACCGGCGGCCGGATCGTCGCCACGCTGGCGAAACTCCTGGCCACCCGGGGCCAGGGCCGCGGCCTGATCTCGATCTGCGCGGCCGGCGGTCAGGGCGTCGTAGCGATCATGGAGCGCTAAACGGACTGCCTGAACGACCGCCGATAGTCGTGCGGGCTCGTGCCGACGACCCGCTTGAACCGGTCGCGGAAGGCGGTCGGCGACCCGAACCCGACCTGCCCGCCGATCCGGTCGACCGGGTGCGTGGTCGTCTCCAGCAGGTGCTGCGCCCGGCGGATGCGCGCCCGGTGCAGCCACTGCAGCGGCGTCGTGCCGGTCTGCTCGCGGAACCGCCGGTTCAGCGTCCGCGTGCTCATGCCGGCCCGGCCCGCGATCTCGGCCAGCGTCATGTCGCGGGCCGAACTCTCCTCCAGCCACACCAGCAGCGACTCGAAAACCGACCCGCGCGGCACCGCCGGCTGCGACGGCGCGATGAACTGCGCCTGGCCGCCCTCCCGCTCGAGCGGCATCACCGACAGCCGCGCCGCGTCGGCCGCCACCGCCGAGCCGAAATCCCGCCGGATCAGGTGCAGGCACAGGTCGAGCCCGGCCGCCGCGCCGGCCGAGGTCAGGAACTGTCCGTTGTCGACATAGAGCACATCCGGATCGACCTCGACCTCCGGGTGCATCGCCTCGAGAAGCTCCGCCGCGGCCCAATGCGTCGTCGCCCGCTTCCCGTCCAGCAGACCGGTCGCGGCCAGGACAAACGCGCCGGCGCAGATCGACGCCAGCCGGGTGCCGCGCCTCGCGGCCCGGCGCAACCGATCCACAACCCTTTCCGGTACGCCGTGAGCCGGCTCGTGGCAGCCCGGAAGCACGATGGTGTCGGCGTCGTCCAACGCCTCCAGCCCGTGCGCGGCCTTCACGGTGAACAGCCCGGCGTCCACCTCGGGCTGGGGTGCGCACACGCGTACGTCATAGGGGCGCGACCCATCGGGGAGCCGCACCCGGGCGAAGACCTCGAGTGGCGTCGCGAGATCGAAGGCGACGACGCCGTCGAGCGCGAGAACCGTGACCCGGTGCATCCTGGCACTCTAATCGGTCTCTTGGCCAAAATCCGTGGGGGTGTGGCATTCCAGCCACTTCCTCGCGATCTTCCCCCGCCCTACCGTCGTCAGTCGTGACCAAGCTCCTGCTCTCGCTGCACGTCCTGGCCGCGATCGTCGCCGTCGGACCGGTAACCGTCGCCGCCAGCATGTTCCCGGCCGCCCTGCGCCGGTCCGATCGCCCGGCGATGCTGACGCTGAACCGCATCTGCCGGGTCTACGCCGCGCTGGGCATCCTGGTTCCGGTGCTCGGCCTGGCGACCGCCGGGGTGATGGGCATCCTGGGTTCGGCGTGGCTGCTGGCCTCGCTTTTCCTGACCATCGCCGCCGCGGTCGTGCTCGGCTTCCTGGTGCTCCCGTCCCAGGCCGCGGCGCTGGCCTCGCCTCCGGCCGGCCGGGCGCCCCGGCTGGGGATGACCGCCGGCCTGTTCAACCTGCTGTGGGCCGTGGTCGTCGTCCTGATGGTCGTCCGCCCCGGCTCGACGACGGGAGCGTGAGGACCGTGCTGCTCCGCATCGCCGCCCGCGTCGAGGCCGTGTAGCTCCTGGTATTGCTGGCCAACCTGGCGACCGTCCACATCAGCTGGATAGCAGCCCTGGTCGGACCGCTCCACGGCTGCGCCTACCTGCTGGTGATCGGCGCGGTTCTGCAGGCGACCGCCGAGAGACGCCCGCGTTGGCTGTCGTTGGTGCCCGGCGTCGGCGGCCTGCTCGCCGAGCGCAAGGTCGCGAGCCGTGGCTGACGTGCGGCCCTATTCGAAGACGGACCAGCAGAGCTCGTTGCGCAGGCGCTGATCGTCGAGAACAAGCTCGCGGATCTCATCCGGCAGCTGTGTCCGCTGCCAGTCGCGCTCACGGCGCGCGGCCTCGTCGCCACCGGCGGCGCGGGCCGCGCGGATCGCGTAGGCCGCCGCGCCCAGATCGTGCGCCGCGACGTGCGGCACCGCGCCGGCCTGCCCGGCCGCGTGGGCCGCCTCCCGGGCCTCACCGGACACCTCGCGGGCGGCGGCGTTCGCGGCGAAGGCGGCGTCGCGGGCCCTCATCATCCTGACCTCGCCCCGCACCCAGCCCCGGGCCAGCTCGACCGCGTGGCGGGGCCGGCCGTCCTCCGGCCGCACCTCCTCGAAGAAGTGCAGCACGTGCTCGGGGCACGCGGCGGCCCAGAGAGCCAGCAGCTGATGGTCGCGATCGGTCAGCGTGCCACCCCGCCGGATCGTCACCAGGCGCAGATCACGCTCCTTGCTGAAGATCACTCGCTGCCCCTTTCGCCGCTGCCGGCCAGTCTCTCAGGCCGGCTCCCGGATGCGGCCGGACGACCAGCGCGACGACGGCACGAACGCCGCCCGGCGAGGGCCGCCGGGACCAGCCACCCGCCGAGCACGCCGATCAGCGGGCCGGCGTCGACCGGCTGGTCGACTTCACCGTCAGGCGCGCTCACCAGCACGCAGTGGGTGCGCCGGTTCGCGGGATTCCAGCATTCGCGAGGACGGCCGGGTGGCCCACGAGACCAGCGCGAGCAGGAGGAAGGCGCCCGGGGCGATCGCGTTCGACGGGGACTGGTGCATGGCGGCGTGGGAGGCGATCGCTCCGATGAGGTTGACGGTGATTCCGGCGTACGCCCACTCCTTGAGGCGCGGCAGCGCCGGAGCCACGACGATGGCCGCGGCGATCAGTTTGGCGGTGCCCATGATCGTGGCCAGGTAGGGCGGGTAGCCGAGGTCGATCATCGCCGGGTAGAAGGGGGGCGTGCGGAGCAGGTCGGCGATGCCGCCGCCGATGCACTCGGCGGTGATCAGCGCGGTAGTGGTCCAGTAGAGGCGGCTCATGGGACACTCCCATCATGACGACTATCGACACGGTAGCGTTTCGATAGGAGGTGGGCAATGCCGGTGACGCGGGGCGAGGGGGCCCGGCGGCGGGTTCTCGAGGCGGCGCTGGAGGTGCTCGGGGCGGACGGGCTGGCCGGCTTCTCGATGGAGGCGGTGGCGCGGCGGGCCGGGGCCAGCAAGGCGACGCTCTACCGGCACTGGCCGACCACCGGGGCGCTGCTCGTCGACGCGATGGACGCGACGTTCCGGCCGTTCCCGGCGCCCGACAGCGGGGACACCACAGCCGACGTCACCATGCTGCTGGACGCGTTCGTCACGCTCGTGCGGGACACGCCGTTCCCCAAGTTGATGGCCGCCTTCATCGACGCCGCCGAGCGTGAGCCGGCCCTGGCCGAGATGCACGCCGACCTGACCCGCCGGCGCCGCGAGCCGCTGCTGGCCGTGCTCGTCCGCGCCCAGCGCCGGGGTGAGCTGCCGGCCCGGCTCGACCTCGAGCTGACGACCGACCTGCTGACCGCGCCGTTCTTCTACCGGCGCTTCATCGCCCACCACCCGATCCCGCCGACTCTGGTCGCCGACGTGGTCGCCCAGATCCTGGGCCCGCACACCCCCGGCACCGGGTCCACACCGGATGATCGTCGGTAGGGCCGGCGGGGCGGCGTCCTGACACCGGTTCCGGTACCGGTACCGATGTCCTTTCGGGCAGTTCCGGTTCCGGAACTGAAGCAAGATGTCCGAACCGGTGGAGATTGGTCGCATCCGATACGCGCGACCAGCCTTGACATGGGCAACTCTCTATTGCTTTCTGTGATCCGGATGGTTGCATCCCTGTTACGGAAAGGCTTTCCGCATGTCGAAAACAGTCCGGCGGCTGCTTGCCATCGGCCTTGCGGCGGTGACCGTCGGCGCGCTCGCCGCGACGACCGGCACGGCCGCCTCAGCAGCACCGGCAGCGCAGCAGATAAAGAACCCGGCTCTGGGCACCAACGTCACGATCTTCGACCCGAGCATGCCGATCGCCGACATCCAGGCCAAGCTGGACGCGACGTACGCCAAGCAGGTCGACAACGAGATGGGCACCGAGCGCTACGCGTTCCTGTTCAAGCCGGGCACCTACGGCACCGACGACCAGCCGCTGCAGATCAAGGTCGGCTACTACACCGAGGTCTCCGGTCTCGGCGCGTCGCCCGACGACGTCGTGATCAACGGCAAGATCGAGGTCTACAACCGGTGTTTGAGCGCGGACAACTGCCTCGCGCTGGTCAACTTCTGGCGCACCACGTCCAACCTGTCGCTGCACGTCAACGGCAAGGGGCAGGACGGCTGCCGGGCCGGCGCCAACTTCTACGCGGTCTCGCAGGCCTCGTCGCTGCGCCGGGTCGACATCAGCGGCGGCGGCCTGACGTTCATGGACTACTGCACCGCCGGCCCGCAGTACGCCAGCGGCGGTTTCGTAGCCGACTCCAAGCTGCCCGCCACCACCAACGGCTCGCAGCAGCAGTGGCTCACGCGCAACAGTGAGGTCGCCAGCTGGTCGAACGCGGTGTGGAACCAGGTCTTCTCGGGCGTGAAGGGCGCGCCCGACGAGAGCGCGTTCCCCAACCCGCCGTACACCACCCTGGCCACCACCCCGGCCAGCCGGGAGAAGCCCTACCTGTACGTCGACGACAAGGGCGCCTGGAACGTGCGGGTGCCGAGCGTGCAGCACAACTCGTCCGGCGTCACCTGGGCCAACGGCCTCACCCCGGGCAAGACCCTGTCGCTGAGCAGCTTCTACGTCGCCAAGCCGTCCGACCCGGACTGGCTGATCGAGGCGAACCTGCTGCTCGGCAAGAACCTGCTGCTCACCCCGGGCGTGTACAACATCGGTCACTCGCTGGACGTGCTCTGGCCCAACCAGGTCGTGCTCGGCATCGGCCAGGCCACGCTCACCTCGGTGAACGGCGCCACCCCGCTCAAGGTCGGCAACACGCAGGGCGCGATCGTGGCCGGCGTGACCATCGACGCGGGCACCAAGGCGTCGGCCAACCTGCTGCAGGTCGGCACGAAGAACGGCCTCAACCTGACCTCGGCGAACAACCCGACGCTGCTGGCCGACGTGTACTTCCGCGTCGGCGGCCCGCACATCGGCAAGGTCACCGGGGCGGCGCTCGAGGTCAACAGCGACAACGTGATCATCGACCACACCTGGGTGTGGCGGGCCGACCACGGCAACGAGGGCTTCACCGGGGGCGACCCGCAGGGTGACGCCCAGCGGTGGGTCACCAACACCGCCCCGTACGGCGCGATCATCAACGGCGACAACGTGACCGCGACCGGCCTGTTCGTCGAGCACTTCCAGAAGTACAACACCACCTGGAACGGCGACAACGGCACGACGATCTTCTATCAGAACGAGCTGCCGTACGACCCGCCGACGCAGGCCGACTGGACGAACGGCAAGACGCTCGGCTACGCCGGCTACAAGGTGGGCGACAAGGTCAAGACCCACCACCTGTACGGCGGCGGGGTCTACGTGTTCAACCAGCTCAACCCGTCGATCCACACGGCGAACGGCTTCGAGGTCCCGAACCGCCCGGGCGTGAAGCTGCACCACATCATGACGGTCAACCTGTCCGCGGGCACGATCGACCACGTGGTCAACGGTGTCGGCGGCCCGGCGTCGGTCGAGGCGGGCGTGGGCGTACCGGTCTTCGTGACCGACTACCCGACCCCGTAACGGCCACAACACCAGAGGTGGGCCGGGGCTTTGCGACAAAGCCCCGGCCCGTTTCCGTACGCGATCAGGCCGCGGCCGCCCCGGCGAACGACGCCAGGAACGTCGCGAACTCGGTGGCCGGCAACGGCTTGCTGATGTAGTAGCCCTGCACCGCCGGACAGTCGGCCGACCGCAGCGTGTTCCAGTCCGCCTCGTCCTCGACGCCCTCGGCGGTCACCGACATGCCGAGCGACCGGGCCAGCCACAGCACCGCCGAGATGATCGACGACTTGCGGGGGTCGGCGGCCAGGCCGGCCACGAACGACCGGTCCAGCTTCACGACGTCGGCCGGCACCGACTGGAGCCAGGTCAGCGAGCTGTACCCGGTGCCGAAGTCGTCGAGCGCGATCCGCATCCCCAGCGCCTTGATCATCTGTAGGCGCTCCTGCACGTCGACCGAGGACGACAGCAGCGCGGTCTCGGTGATCTCGAGGACGAGCCGGGACGGGTCGAGACCGGGGTGCGCGGCGAGCAGTTCGGCCAGCATCGGCACGAAGCCGGGCTCGCCCAGCTGGCGCGGGCTCACGTTGACCGACACGTAGCCGAGCGCGTCGCCCCACTCCATCAGGTGGGACACCGCGATCCGCAGCACGTGCTCACCGAGCGGCACGACGAGCCCGGTCTCCTCGGCCGCCGCGATGAAATGGCCGGGCGCGAGGATCTCGCCGTCGGGCGTACGCATGCGGACCAGCGCCTCGGCGCCGACGATCCGGCGGTCGGCGGTCGACACCACGGGCTGGAACCAGACCGGCAGGGTCTCGACCGGGTCGCCGGCCAGGGCCTCGCGCAGGCGGGCCTCGGAGACGACCCGGCGGCGGACGCTGACCCGCATCTCGTCGCTGAACGCCTCGACCCGGTTACCGCCCGAGCGCTTGGCGGTGTACATCGCGGTGTCGGCCGCGAGCACCGCGTCCTCGGCCTGGCCGGCGCCCTGGGCGACGGTGAGCCCGATGCTGACCGCGACCTGCATCCGGCTGCCGCCGATGTCCATCGGCTCGGCGAACGCGGAGACCAGCGCGTCGGCGACGTCCCAGCCGTTCTCCAGCGTGCCGGGCAGGGCGACCACGAACTCGTCGCCGCCCAGCCGGGCGATCAGGGAACTGCCGGGCACGGTCGCCGAGAGGCGGTCGGCGAGCGTACGCAGGACCTCGTCCCCGGCCCCGTGGCCGGATCCGTCGTTGATGGTCTTGAACCGGTCGACGTCGAGGTAGAGCAGGCAGGCCGGGCCGGGGTGCTCGGCGAGCAGCGCCGCCAGGTCCTGCTCGAACGCGGCGCGCGACAGCAGGCCGGTCAGCGAGTCGTGGCGCACCTGGTGGCGCAGTTCCTCGGCGTGCCGGCGGTTGCTGGTGACGTCGAGGCAGTGCACGAAGATGAGCCGCAGGCGTCCGTCCCGGTCGTGCAGGGCGGTGCTGTGCATCTCGACCCAGACGATCGCGCCGTCGGTCTCCCGCCGGAACCGCCGGGTCACGGTGACCGGCTCGGCGCTGCGCAGAAGCAGGTCGAAGAGCGGCTCGACGTCGGCGTCGAGCGGGGTGACCGGCAGGTCGGCGACGGTGAAGCCGGGGGGCAGCCCGTCGGACATGCCGATCCAGTCCCGGTAGGCCTCGTTGCTGCGCAGGATGACGCCGTCCGGGGCGATCATGGCCATCGGCACCGGGGTCTCGTCGAACGCGACGGTCAGCTGGGCGTTGCTCTCGTTGAGGTTCTCCTCGGCCCGGCGTTCCTCGTTCTCGGTCAGGCGCCAGCCGATGACCTGGAAGGCCGCCGCGAGCAGCACCGCGCCGCCGTGCAGCAGCGCCCAGACCCAGGGGTGGACCAGGGCGCTGTGGTGGTCGTACGTGTGGTCGCCGTGGGTCGCGCCGAAGACCGCGTGCTGCACGGTGGTCGCGAGCAGGAACATGCCGAACGGCGTCCAGTCGCGGTAGAGGGCGAGGGCGGCCGCCGCGATGAAGAACGAGAAGTGCGCCTCGGTGAGCCCGTGGCACATGGTCACGAAGCCGGCGCAGGCGATGGTGAAGCCGAGCGCCACGAACGTCGACGGCAGCCGGCGCGGCCGCAGCGAGACCGCCGCGACCACGCAGCCGAGCACGGCGAGGATGGTGACCAGCCAGTCGGTGGCCAGGGCATCCCGGAAGACGCCGAAGGCGGTCAGCAGCGGCACGGTGGCGGCCAGGAGCAGGGTCAGGAGCCGGTGGCGGCCCGCCCAGTCCTCGTCGCGCAGTCCTCCGCCCGCGGGGATCCACCCTCGGATGGCGCTCAACCTGGTCAGCACGCTGGGAAGATCGGTCGGTCGGGGTGGGCGGACAAGGATTCGGGCGCAGGTTCCGGCAACTGCAAGACGCTTGCCCGGTCCCGTCAAATCCTGTAAGAAGTTTCAGCAGGCATTGACCAGCTTGGTTCTTAGGAGCGCCATGAGAAGACTTCGCAACGTCCTCGCAGCGTCCCTCCTCGCGGCCGGCGGAGTAGCCGTGATCGCGACCGGCACGCCCTCTTCCGCTGCCGTCGTGCTCAACAACAGCGATGTCACCGCCAACCTGTGGGAGTGGAACTGGCCGTCGATCGCCCAGGCCTGCACCCAGCAACTCGGGCCGGCCGGCTACGGCGCGGTCCAGGTCGCCCCGCCCGAAGAGTCGATCACGCTGGCCAGCACCTCGGACGGCGCCCATCCGTGGTGGGAGGTCTACCAGCCGGTCTCGTACAGCCTCACCAGCCGCATGGGCACCCGCGCCCAGTTCTCGAGCATGGTCACGACCTGCCACAACGCGGGCGTCCGGGTCTACGCCGACGCCGTCGTCAACCACACGGCCGGCTCCAACAACACCGCCTCGACCGGCTACGGCGGCTCGACCTTCAGCTCGAGCGGCTACAGCTATCCGGCCGTGCCGTACTCGTACGACGACTTCCACCACCCGAACGACGGCTACTGCAACGACGCCGACGGCCAGATCGACGACTGGAACAACGCGGCCGAGGTGCAGAACTGCGAGCTTTCCTCGCTCTCCGACCTGAAGACCCAGAGTTCGACCGTACGCGCGAAGATCGCCGGCTACCTCAACGACCTGATCGACCTCGGCGTCGACGGCTTCCGGGTCGACGCGGCCAAACACATCCCGCAGGCCGACTTCTCGGCGATCCGCTCGCTGCTGCACAACACCACTTCGTCGGGCACGGCGCCGTACATCGCGCAGGAGGTCATGCCGGGCGGCAGCGGCACACTCGCGCCGTCGGCGTTCACGTCCAACGGCGACGTCATCGGCTTCTCCTATGCCGACGGCCTGAAGGCCCAGTTCACCAACGGCACCCTCAACAACCTCTCCGGAATTCCGAGCTGGTCACTCGATGCGACCAGCTCCCAGACGTACGCGATGGTGACGAACCACGACACCGAGCGCGACGGGTCGACCCTGCGCTACCAGGACGGCAGCAAGTACCTGCTGGCCAACTACTTCCTGCTGGCCTATCCGTACGGCAAGCCGGTCCTCTACGACGGCTTCACGTTCTCGACCTCGGCGACCGGGCACGCCCCGCCGTCCGACGGCAACGGCTTCGTCAGCAACACCAGCTGCACCTCCGGGGCGTGGCAGTGCAACACCCAGTCGACGGCGATGAAGGGCATGGTCGCCTGGCACAACGCGACGCGATCCGTCGGTTCGGTCGCCGACTTCACCGCCACCAACGCCGGCGTCATCGGATTCCACCGCGGCTCGCTGGGCTGGATCGGCCTCAACGACACCTCGTCGGCGTCGACCGCCTCCTACGCGACCGGTCTGGCCGACGGCACCTACTGCGACCGCATCACCGGCGGTGTCTCCGGCAGCAGCTGCGCCGGCACCGCGGTGACGGTCTCCGGCGGCCGGGCGACGGTCACCATCCCGGCCGGCGGCGCGGTCGCGATCGACGTCAACGCCCGGGGGACCGGTGGTGGCGGCACGACGTGCACCACGGTCACGGTCAGCTTCAACGCCACGGTCACCACGGTCTGGGGCGAAAACGTCTACGTGCTGGGCAACCAGGCCGCGCTCAGCAACTGGGACACCTCGGGCGGGGTCGCACTGTCGTCCGCGTCGTACCCGGTGTGGAAGGGCTCGGCCGTGCTCCCGGCCAACACGAACGTCGAATACAAGTACGTGAAGAAGAACGGCTCGGCCGTCACCTGGGAATCCGGCGGCAACCGCACCGTCAACACGGGAAGCGCCTGCACCCTGACCCTCAACGACACCTGGAAGTAACCGGCCGGCTCATCTCCTCGACCACACGCCCGGCGCCGGCCGGTCGCAGACCGCGGTGAGCTGATCGGCCCACGCCCGCCACTCGACGGTGACCGTCGGCCGCCGCAGCACACCGTCGGCCGACTCGACCTCGACGGTCGCCGGGACAGGACCGCTCGGCGGCCGGTCGGCGCACACCATGGTGGCGTGCACGGCGCCTTCCGTGAAGCCACCGGGCGCGACCGGTCCCGCCCCGACCACGGTGCCCCACAACCGCAGCCCGGCCCGGTCGGCCCGGAACCCGGCGAACCGCACCGGCGCCGGACCCGCGTTGACCAGGTCGACATGGCCGGAAAGCTCGACCTGGACGATCGACGAGTCGACGACCTGGAGCGGACCGGCGCTGTCGTCCGGCCACCGCAGGGGATCGGGCAGCAGCACCGCCGACACCGCCGACCGGTCGGCGTCCTGCTGACGCTGGGCGCGCCAGC
>NZ_JBFBAD010000091.1:0-16385 GCF_040682075.1 Actinoplanes sp. NPDC051411
GTGCGCCGGCGGGCGGGTGCCGGCGGCCTCTCTTATTTCGTACGGGTGGGGCCTACGGGAAGTTGGTCACGTTCTGCGGTGTCACCGAGCTGGCCTGAGCGGCCGTGCCGGTGCTGTTCACCACGTGGTCGATCGTGCCGGAGGCCAGCGAGATCGTGAAGATGTCGTGCAGCTTCACCCCGCCGTTGACCGGCACCTGGAATCCGTTGGCCGAGTGCACGGCCGGGTTGGCCTGGAAGAAGCAGTAGCTGCCCAGGCCCCAGCCCTCGAAGCTGGACACGCTGTCGGCCACCTTGAGCGCCGGGTAGCCGGTGCCGTTCGGGTTCCAGGTCGCGTTGTTCGGCGGGTCGTACGGCTGCTCGTTCTGCAGGAAGTACATCCGGCCGCCGTTGCCGTTCCACTGGATCTCGTTCTTCTGGTAGTGCTCGACGAACAGGCCGTACGCGGTCACGTTCTGGCCGTTGACGGTCAGGCCGGTGTCGGCCGTGTTGGTCGTCCAGCCGACGCCCGAGCCGTGGTCGGCCCGCCACGCCCAGATGTGGTCGATGATCACGTTGCTGCTGTTGACCAGCAGGCTGTTGGTGGCCTTGCCGGCGCCCGCGCCGCCGATCCGGAAGAACACGTCCTGGATCGTGGTCGGGTTGCCGGCGTGGCTCGCCGACGACCCGTTCGGGCCGACGACCAGCAGGTTCGCCGAGTTGGTGGTGCCGGCGTCGAAGAGGATGCCGGCGATCTTCACGCCGTCCACGTCGGACACCTGCATTCCGGTGACGCCGTTGTCCGGGATGATCGTCGCGTAGCCGAGGCCCATGACCACGGTGTTGGCCCGGGTCACGTTGATGGTCTGGTTCACGTGGTAGATGCCCGGCTGGAAGATCAGGTTCAGGCCCTGCGCGAGCGCCTGGTTGATCGTGGCCGCGCTGTCACCGGGCTTGGCGACGTAGAACTGCGAGAGCGGGATGCTGGTGCCCGGCGTGTTGCCGTTCGCCCAGGTCACGCCGGACGCGTTGGTCTGCAGGTTGGGGACGAAGACCGCGTAGTTGCCACCGGTCTGGTAGAGGTAGGGCTTCTCCCGGATGACCGGGGTCGAGCCGATCGTGGTGTACGGCGGGTTGGGGAAGCTCTGCGCCGGAGCACCCTGCACACCGACGAACTCCTGGTTCCACACCGCGTTGGTGTTCGACCCGATCTGGCTGTTGCGGGTGAACCACTGCTGCTGGGAGTACTGCCCCTCGGCACCGGTCATCCGCGAGTCGGCGATGTAGCCGCCGGACGCCCAGCCGTAGCCGTTCGGGGCCAGGTTGACGCCACCGTGCACGTCGATCCGGCGGAACGGCGCGGCCTGCGAGACGGCCCAGCGGTCGTCACCGGAGACCGGGTAGAGCGACAGGTTCTCCACCGACCGCCAGAAGTTCTGGGTCGCGTTGCCCTGCATCCAGCCCGCGTCGACGGTCACGTCGCCGTGGATCTGGACGTCGTCCGGGTTCTGGCCCAGGCCGATCACCGAGGTGTAGAAGCCGACCTGGATGTTGAGGCCGCTGTACGAGCCCGGCTTGAACGCCAGGACGTAGCGCTGGGTGCCGAACTGGTTCGACTCCTGCTGGTGGAAGATCGTGTCGGCCTGGCTCTGGATCGACGCCGCCGACATGCTCGGGTCGAAGACGATCACGTTGGAGCCGAGGCTGCCACCGCCGGGCTGGGTCGGGCCGGTCGGCTGCGTGGTGGGAGGCGTCGTGGTGCCGCCGCCACCGGCGCTGCCGAAGACCTTGAACTCCCACAGCGAGTAGCCGTAGCCGGAGGTGCGCGCCGTGCCGTACATCCGCACGTAGCGGCCGCTGCCGCTGACGTTCAGGGTCTGCGTGCCACCGGCGCTGGTCGTCGTCGAGTAGATCGACGTCCAGTTGGTGGCATCGTTCGACGTCTGGATCTGGAACGCCTTGGCGGCGGCCGTCTCCCAGTCGAGTTCGACCGAGGTGATCGTGGACGTCTGTCCGAGGTCGACCTGCAGCCACTGCGGGTCGGAGAACGCGCTCGACCAGCGGGTGCCGGCGTTGCCGTCGACAGCTTCCGACGCCAGGTAGGCGCCGGCGGCCTCGGTCGACGACGCGGTGGCGGGCTTGCCCTGCGAGAGCAGGGTGTCGGCCGCACTGGCGCCGAGCGAGGTGGTAGCGGCGTACCCGGCGATCACGGCGACCACGAGGCCACCGATCGCGCCGAGGCGCCAGGGGGAGCGTCTCCGCGGGGGTGCGGAGTTAGCGGGGATGGTCATTGCTTCTCCTTGGGCGGGGAACTGCAAGGGGGACTTCTTGCACCCTGGGGGAAGCTGATCTCCACATTACGGGGAGAGCGCTCCCCCGAGAACGACGCTAAGGATGGGCCGGTGAACTGTCCAGAGTTCGGCCCAGTTCCGGAACCGATCGATAACCGTCACGGACTTGTGGATGTCATCTTGTTGCGCAATGGGACGGTGCCCTTTCGGGCATCGTTGCTGGTAGATGAGTTGCGTCCGATTCCCTTTCGGGTCCGGCGAGGCCGTCGGGGACCTTCGATAACAGAACCGCCGCAACCGGTTCCGGCGCGAACCGGAAAGACTCCCATCAGCTCCTCGAACGCGCATATCTGGACAAAAGTTCGGGAAGCGCTTTCTGGCCGACCACTTACTAGGCTGATCTCATGCGGCTGGTCCTGACCACTGACACCCACCTGCCCAAGCGCGCCCGCGACCTGCCGGCCCCGCTGTGGTCGGCGATCGACGAGGCCGATGTGGTGTTCCACGCCGGCGACTGGGTCGACGAATCCACCCTCGACGCGTTCGAAGCGCGCTCGGCCCGCCTGATCGCCTGCTTCGGCAACAACGACGGTCCGGGCCTGCGGGCCCGCCTCCCGGAGATCGCGTACGCGGACCTGGCCGGCCTCCGGACCGCGGTGCTGCACGACTCGGGGCCGTCGACCGGCCGCACCGAACGGATGGCGGCCCGGTTCCCCGATCTCGACCTGCTGGTCTTCGGCCACTCACACATCCCGTGGGACACCACCGCCGCTTCCGGGCTGCGCCTGCTCAACCCGGGCTCGCCGACCGACCGCCGGCGGCAGCCCCACGCGACGTACATGACCGCCTCCGTCAGTGCCGGCGTCCTGAGCGACGTGCGCGTGCACGAGCTGCGCCGGTAGGGGTAGCCGTACCGCGGAAGTGGGTGCTGGCCGGGCTGACTCGAGGACGCCGAGTTCCTAGCGTCAGTCCTATGAGGAAAACGCTGAGTTTGGGGATCGCGGCGACCCTGGTGGCGGGGTCGTTCGCGGTGGCGGGGGCACCGGCGCAGGCGGCGCCTCCGCACGGCGGCGGGCTGGTCTCGGCGACCACCCTGCACGAGTACGCCACACGCGCCGACGTCGACGCGTACCTGACGAGTGACCACTTCGACCCCGGCACCGACCACTACGGCGTGCAGACCTTCCGGCTGGTCTATCGCACCACCAGCGCGACCGGGAAGCCGACCACCGCGAGCGGACTGGTCGCCCTGCCGCTCAACGGGGCCCGGCGGTTGCCGACCGTCGAATTCGCCCACGGCACCGAGATCTACCGGGCCGACGCGCCGTCCACCTCGGACGACGTGTTTCTGAAGGGGCCGTCGCTCACGTTCGCGTCGGCCGGGTTCGCCGCGGTCGCGCCCGACTACCTCGGGCTGGGCCTCGGACCGGGCGCGCACCCGTGGATGGACGTGCCGTCGGAGACGACGGCCTCGCTCGACCTGCTGCGGGCGGCCCGCACCTTCGTCACCCGGCAGGGACGCGCACTCGACCGGGACGTCTATCTGTCCGGTTTCTCGCAGGGCGCGTCGGCCGCTCTGGGCCTCGCCCACACTCTGCAGACGGGTGGCGACCCCTGGTTCCGGGCCGCCGCGGTGGCGCCGATCAGCGGTGCCTACGACTTCCGGCACGCGGAGCTCCCGGCGCTCTTCACGACCGAGGTCAACCCGGTGCTGGCCAGCGCCTACACGACATATCTGCTGACCGCGTACGACCGGCTGCACGACATCTACCGCGACCCGGCCGACGTGTTCCAGCCCGACTACCTGGCGCTGGCCGGCATGTTCGACACCCGGCACACCGGCCAGCAGGTGCTCGGCGCGCTACCCGCCTCGATCGACGACCTGCTGACCGACCGGGGCCGGGCGATGCTGCTGCACCCGACCGGGCGGTTCGCCGACGCGCTGGCCGTGCTCGACAGCGTCTGCACCGACTGGACGCCGCGCATGCCGGTGCGCCTCTATTACAGCCCGGGTGACGAGGAGGCGGTCAACGCCAACACCTTCCACTGCCACGCGGCTTTGAAGGCGCCGACGGTCGACCTGGGCGTGGACCGCGACTACAACGGCTTCGTGCACGAGGGCTCGGAGGTCCTCGGCGTACCGGAAGTGACCCGGTGGTTCGCCCACCTGGCCGCCTGATCGGATAAAAAGATGCCCGGTCGCCTCGGCGGCCGGGCATCTCAGAAGGTCAGAGCGTGACGCTCGGGTAGAGCGGGAACGGCGCCAGGAGCTCGGTGGCCTGCTTGCTGATGCGGTCGGCGAGGGCCGGGTCGAGGATGTACTTCGCCTTGGAGCCCTCGGCCGGGCTGGTGCCGGCGAGCACGGTGTGGATCAGGTCGGCGATCTGGTCCATCTCGGGAGCGCCGAGGCCGCGGCTGGTCAGCGCGGGCGTGCCGATGCGGATGCCCGAGGTGTACCAGGCGCCGTTCGGGTCCTGCGGGATCGCGTTGCGGTTGGTGACCACGCCCGAGTCGAGCAGGGCCTGCTCGGCCTGGCGGCCGGTCAGGCCGAACGGGTGCACGTCGATCAGCACCAGGTGGTTGTCGGTGCCGCCGGAGACCAGCTGCACACCGCGCTTGAGCAGGCCCTCGGCGAGTGCCTGGCTGTTGGTGACGATCTGCTGGGCGTAGGTCGAGAACTCCGGCCGGCGGGCCTCCGCGAAGGCGATCGCCTTGGCCGCCATGACGTGGCTGAGCGGGCCGCCGAGGACCATCGGGCAGCCGCGGTCGACCTGGTCGGCCAGCTCGGGCTGGGCCAGGACGGCGCCGCCGCGCGGGCCCCGCAGGCTCTTGTGGGTCGTCGTGGTGACGATGTGGGCGTGCTCGACCGGGTTGAAGTCGCCGGTGAAGACCTTGCCCGCGACCAGGCCGGCGAAGTGCGCCATGTCGACCATGAAGGTGGCGCCGACCTCGTCGGCGATCTCGCGCATCTTGGCGAAGTTCACCTTCCGCGGGTACGCCGAGTAGCCGCCCACGATGATCAGCGGCTTGAACTCCTTGGCCGTCTCGCGCAGGGCCGCGTAGTCGATCTGACCGGTCGCCGGGTCGACGCCGTAGCTGCGCTGGTCGAACATCTTGCCCGAGATGTTGGGCCGGAAGCCATGGGTGAGGTGGCCGCCCGCGTCGAGGCTCATGCCGAGCATGCGCTGATTGCCGAACGCCTGCCGCAGCTCGGCCCACTCGGCGTCGTTGAGGTCGTTGACTTGCCGCTTCTCGAACTTCTTCAGATGCGGTACCTCGACCCGGTCGGCCAGGATCGCCCAGTAGGCGACCAGGTTGGCGTCGATCCCGGAGTGCGGCTGCACATAGGCGTAGGGAGCGTTGAACAGCGCCTTGGCGTGCTCGACCGCGACCGCCTCGACCGTGTCGACGTTCTGACAGCCGGCGTAGAAGCGGCGGCCGATGGTGCCCTCGGCGTATTTGTCGGACAGCCAGTTGCCCATGGCCAGCAGGACGGCCGGGGACGCGTAGTTCTCACTCGCGATCAACTTCAAGGATTCCCGCTGGTCGTGGAGCTCCTTGACGATCGCGTCGGCGATCCGGGGCTCGACACTTCGCACGACCTCGAGGGCGGCGCGGAAAGCGGTGGATTCGGGAGTCAGATCAGACATGGGACCTCCTTAGCACGATGCTGAGGCCCAGGCGCACGGCAGGTCGTCATCTCGACGGGACCGCTCCCCGATGGTGACCCATCCCAACGCGCCAGTCACGGCCCGCCGCCGAGCATACCGGCCCCGATAACCGTTTGCCGCCCGGTCCGAACGGGTGGAAGTGTGGCGCCCAACGACTCGGAGTGGGGTGCATTTGATGCCGGCCAGCGGTGGTTTCCCGACGACCTATCCGGAAATCCGACCACTGCGAAGGACGCATCGACATGGACCTGGCACGCCACTACACCATCCGCGAGGGTGACGCCCGCATCCTCAACCCGTTCGCGCCCGAAAAGCTGGCGACGCTCGGCCGCGTGATCAAGCTGCGGCCCGGTTGGCGACTGGCCGACTTCTGCTCGGGGCGGGGCGAGATGCTCTGCACCTGGGCCCGCGACCACGGCATCACCGGTCACGGGGTCGACATCTCCACGGTCAGCATCGCCATGGCCCGTCAGCGGGCCGCCGACCTGGGGGTCGACGTGACGTTCGGCCACGGCGACGCGGCCGAGTTCGTCGCCGACGCGCCGGTCGACGTCGCCGCCTGCATCGGGGCGACCTGGATCGGCGACGGCGTCGCGGGCACGATCCAGATCCTCGAGCGCAGCCTGAAACCGGGCGGGATGCTGCTCATCGGCGAGCCGTACTGGCGGCTCGACCCGGCCGACGACGAAACCGCCCGATCCTGCGGGGCCGGGCGGAAGGACGAGTTCCGGTCCCTGCCCGAGCTGGTCGGCGGCTTCGGCGAGCTGGGCTGGGACGTGGTCGAGATGGTTCTGAGCAGCCAGGACGACTGGGACCGCTACGAGGCCTCGCACTGGCTCAACCTGCGGCGCTGGCTCGACATCAACCCGGACGACGAGCTGGCGCCCCGGCTGCGGGACGAGCTGCACACCGGCCCGGCGCGTTACGTGCGATACCGGCGCGAATATCTCGGCTGGGGCGTGTTCGCGCTGCTGAAACGCTAGGTAACAAGCTGCCCGCGTGAACCGCGTACAGCTTCTGCTCATCGTCGGCGCCGGGATCGCCGTTTCGGCGATCGCCCGGCGCCGCGGTGCGGCACCCGGCCTGATCATCGTGGTGCTGGCCGCCGCGGCCTCGTTCCCACCGCGCACGGCCACCGGCCGTTCCCCGGCCGGTCGGAGATCCAGGCGATCGCCCTGTTCGTCACCCTGGGCACGCTGCTGATCCAGGGTACGACCGTGAAGGCGATGGCCCGGTGGCTGAAGTTCGACCTCGCCGCCGACCGGGCGGCCGACGCCGACATGCGGGAACGCGCCCGGCACATCGTCGCCGAGGCGGCAGCCGAACCGGCCGACCCACCCCGGAGCGGGGGACTACGAGTCCCTTCCTCCGCCGCGAGGGGCCGGGCACGCTGGATGGTGTGACTGTGACGATGGATCGGGCGCAACTCGCGGACTTCCTCCGCACCCGTCGCGAGGCGCTCCAGCCGGAGGACGTCGGTCTCCCCCGCGGGCCGCGGCGGCGCACCGGTGGCCTCCGCCGGGAGGAGGTGGCCACCCTCAGCGGCATGTCGACCGACTATTACACCCGCATCGAGCAGCAGCGCGGCCCGCAACCGTCCGAGCAGATGCTCGCCGCGATCGCCCGCGGCCTGCACCTCAGCCTCGACGAGCGCGACCACCTGTTCCGGATCGGCGGCCACGCCGTCCCGCGGCGGCTGGTGCGCGACGACCATCTGAGCCCGGGCCTGCTGCGGATCATCGACCGCCTGCAGGACACCCCGGCGATCGTCGTGAACCGTTACGGCGAGACGATCCTGCAGACGCCGATGGGGGTGGCCCTGCTCGGCGACGACACCCACTTCACCGGCCTGAACCGGAGCACGGTCTACCGCTGGTTCACCGATCCGGCCAGCCGCAACCGTTACGTCGCCGAGGATCACCCGCTGCACGCCCGGGTCTTCACCGCCCACCTGCGCCAGCGATATGCCGCCGACCCGGACGGGCGGGCCGGCGAGATCGTGAACGCGCTGCTCGCGATCAGCCCGGAGTTCGCCGAGGTCTGGGCCGAGCACGAGGTCGGGATCACCCACGTCGACCGCAAGCGCATCGTGGTTCCCGACCTGGGCGTGCTCGAACTGTGGTGCCAGAACCTGTTCGACCCCGAGCAGGAGCAGACGCTCGTGGTCTTCACCGCGGCGCCCGGTTCGCCCAGTTACGAGAAGCTCCAACTGCTGGCCGCCGTCGCCTGACAGTTCCGGAACTGATTTTCCTTGCCGCTTTCCTTGCCGTGACGATGGACATCGATGAGACTCGCCCAAGAGAGCGCTCTCTGTCGTCGATCCCTACGCCGGTTCCCCGACCGGCGGACGACCGGGGGCGCACCACCGCCATTCCCCAGGAGAGTTCATGAGACACGCCATCCCCAGGCGTCGCCCTCGGCTGCTCACGGCAGTGCTCGGCGCCGTACTCGTCGTCCTCGTCGCCGCCTTCGCGGCCCTCACCTCGGTGCAGGCCCACGCCGCCTCCACCCTCATCTCGCAAGGCAAACCCGCGACCGCGTCGAGCAGCGAGAACGCCTCGTTCCCGGCCGGCGCCGCGGTCGACGGAAACACCGGCACCCGGTGGTCGAGCGCGTTCAGCGACCCACAATGGCTCCAGGTCGACCTCGGCTCCACGGCCACCATCACCTCGGTCACCCTGAACTGGGAGGCGGCGTACGCGAAGTCCTTCCAGATCCAGACCTCGGCCAACGGCAGCACCTGGACGACGATCTACAGCACCACGACCGGCGCGGGCGGCGTGCAGAACCTGACGGTCAACGGCACCGGCCGCTACGTGCGGATGAACGGCACCGTGCGGGCCCTGCCGTACGGCTACTCGCTCTGGGAATTCCAGGTCTTCGGCTCGGTCAGCGGCGGCACCACGACACCGCCGACCACCCCGCCCACCGGCGGCTCGGGCAACACCATGCCGGCCTCCTTCTGGGGTGACACCAGCGGCATCCCGGCGGCCAAGAACGTCGTCGAGGTGCAGATCCTCAACCGGACCAACGGCAAATATCCTGACAGCCAGGTCTTCTGGAGCTTCAACGGGCAGACCCACTCGATCGCCGAGCAGCAGTTCCTCGACATGCCGGCGAACTCGGCCGGCCGGATGTACTTCTACCTCGGCTCGGCGAACAGCCAGTACTTCGACTTCATCGAATTCACGGTCGGCGCCGGGGTCTTCAACGGCAACACCACCCGGGTCGACGCGTTCGGCCTGAAGATCGCGATGCGGCTGCACTCGAAGGACGGCACCGACCAGCAGGTCGGCGAAAACTACAACACCTTCACCGAGGACCGCGCGACCACGTTCGCCCGGTTCGCCGCCGCGGTGCCGGCCGAATTCCAGCACGAGGCGACCGCGACGTCGCCCTACCGCATCCTGGCGCCGGGCAGCGACTCCAACTTCCTGCCGGGCGGCCCCAACCAGAACTACATGTCCTCCTACGCGGCCGCGAACGGCATCACCGCCACCACGCAGCAGATCTTCGGCTGCAGCGGACCGGAAGCGTCCAACGCGGCCCAGTGCGCGGCACTCAACCGGCACACCGCCGACCTGCCGGCGTCACAGCAGCAGACGGTGAGCAACTACTACCGGGCCGCTCCGGCCAACTACTACGCCAAGTTCTGGCACGACAACGCGCTCGGCGGGCTGGCGTACGGGTTCCCGTACGACGACGTCGCCGGCCAGAGTTCGTTCATCACCCACGGCAATCCGCAGTATCTGCAGGTCGCCGTCGGCTGGTAAATGATTGAGCGGGGCTCCCGTTCCGGGAGCCCCGCTCGTCTCAGGCCGTCCGCCTCCTCCGCAGGAATGGGTCGGACAAAGCAGGCGGCACATAACCGCGGTCGCCCGGATTCACATTCACGCCCGGCGGCACGATCTCGTCGATCCGGTCGAGAATGTCGGCGGTCAACGTCACGTCGGCGGCGCCGATCTGCGACTCCAGATGCTCCATCGTGCGAGGCCCGATAATCGGCGCCGTCACCGCCGGGTGCTGCAGCACAAAGGCCAGCGCCAGGTGGATCAGCGGCATCCCGGCCTCGTCGGCCAGCTTGCCGAGCGCGTCGGCCGCCTCCAGCTTCCGCTGATTCCCGGGCTGCGACATGTCGAAGCGGGCGGGCAGCCGCTGGCTGCGCTTGGAATGCGGCAGGTCGGCGCCCACCCGGTACTGCCCGCTCAACCAGCCGCCGGCGAGCGGACTCCACGGGAGCACGCCCATGCCGTAACGCTCGGCGGTCGGCAGCACATCCGCTTCGATGCCGCGGACCAGAATCGAATACGGCGGCTGCTCGGTCATGAACCGGCTCAGCCCCCGCCGCTCGGCCGTCCACTGCGCCTCGACGATCTCCTCGGCCGGATAGGTCGACGAGCCGAACGCCCGGATCTTGCCCTGCCGCTGCAGGTCGGTCAGCGCACCCAGCGTCTCCTCATGGTCGGCCTCGGTGTCGGGCCGGTGAATCTGGTAAAGATCGATCCAGTCGGTGCCGAGCCGGCGCAGGCTGTCCTCCACCGCGCGGATGATCCAACGGCGGGAGTTGCCCTGCCGATTAGGGTCACCCCGGGTGCCGGGTGGCGCCTCCACGGGTACGCCCATCTGACCGTGCACCTTCGTCGCCAGGACGACATCGTCCCGCCGCCCCTTCAACGCCTGGCCGACAATGATCTCCGACTCGCCCTGCGAGTAGACGTCGGCCGTGTCGATGAAGTTGATCCCGGCATCGAGGGCCCGATGGATGACCCGGATGGACTTGTCGTGGTCGGGCTCGCCCCAGGCGCCGAACATCATGGCGCCGAGGCAGAGCGGGCTCACCTGCATTCCCGTACGTCCGAGGCTGCGATATTCCATGCCCCCGACGTTATGACGGCCCCGGGCGAACCGCTCGGTTTCGTAACTCAGATTGCTTGCTTGTTACGGATTACATCGACGAGACTGACTGCGTTGCGCTCCCCCGCCGCCGGCCCCCACCCGGATCAGCCGGCCCTTCCCCGGGCCCGAAGTCCGTCCCCCACGACGATCCGCGGCGGCAGGGGAGCGCATTTCCCCGCTGCCGCCACTTACGCGAAGCCGTGTTGACACCGCCCGGAATCCGGACCTCCGCTCTTTGTCGAAGTCGTTTTGGCATGATCGAACGCTTACAGGGGCGCCTGATTCTGCGGAAAAATTCTCTCGTGCGACAGCTTCAGCTTTTCACCACGGCCGAATTGGCTCGAATGCGCGACCGCACGGCATCACGCAACTATTCTCCCGAGCGCGACGAATTCCGCCGCGAGCACAAGCGCCACCGCGACTGGGGCCTCGCACGCCGCTACGCCGCGAAGCGACAACGACTACAGGCCGCACCCGGGGCCGACGATGTCGATCAGCGCGTTCCGCTCACGCCGGCCGTTCCGAGCAACTCGACCGGCATGAAAGGTTCCGCCGACATCGCCGGCCCAGTCAGGTCGCCTGGCCCAGCAGACACGGCAAGCTCGGCTCGTCCCGTCCGTCCGCCCAGTGCGGCCAGCGCGGAGAACGCGGCGAGTGCGGGGCACGGCGGGCCCGGCCAGCGCAGCGGCGCGGCAAGTCCAACCAGCGCGGCCAACATCGCAGGCGCGGCAAGCACGGCAGGCACCGGCAGCTCAGCCAGTCCGGCGAGCGCGGTGAGCCCGGCGGGCCCGGCGGGCCCGGCCAGCGCAGCGGGCGCAGTCAGCCCGGTCAGCCCGGCGGGCCCGGCCAGCGCAGCGGGCGCAGTCAGCCCGGTCAGCCCGGCGGGCGCGGTCAGCGCGGCTGGCCGGGCCCGCCCCGCGGGCCGGGCCAGCCCGGCGGGCCCGGCCTGCCCGGCGTGCCCGGCAGGCCCGGCCAGCCCGGCAGGCCCGGCCAACCCGGCAGGCCCGGCCAACCCGGCAGGCCCGGCCAACCCGACCGGCACGCCCACCCGACCAGCGCGGCGAACCCAGCCAGTGCGGCGAGGGCAGCATGCAGCGCGAACTCGCCCAGCGCAGCGAACCGGTCAAGCGCGGCCAGCGTGCGGCTGGCTTGGCCAATCCGACACCCGGAGCCAATCCGACACGCGGGGCCAACCCGGCACGCGCGGGCAACCCGGCACGCGCGGGCAACCCGGCACCGCGCGGCCAACCCGGCACCGCGCGGCCAACCCGGCACCGCGCGGCCAACCCGGCACCGCGCGGCCAACCCGGCACCGCCCGGGCAACCCGGCACCGCCCGGGCAACCCGGCACCGCCCGGGCAACCCGGCACGCGCGGGCAACCCGGCACCGCGCGGCCAACCCGGCACCGCCCGGGCAACCCGGCACGCGCGGCCAACCCGGCACGCGCGGCCAACCCGGCACGCGCCGCAGCCGCGGCCGAGCCCGTGGCGGGGCCGGGCGAGGTGAGTCGATCCGGTCGGGCGTGTCGCCCGAACCGGGTCAGTGGGCGGGCGCCAACCAGCTCTGGTGCACCGACCCCCATAGAGCGCGCCGCCACAGCCGGGGTTTTGAGCGGCCGGATTCGCGTAGTGACGGTCGCCCCTGGTGTGCACATATCTGCCTGCGGCTGTGGGACGGGCCGGGAATCGGCGGAAGAGGCTGATGGTGTCTTTGGATTGGAATCGGGGTGGGATTTAGAGAAATCTATTTGGTAGAGAGTGCTGCGGTTCAGACAGACAGGGTCAGCCACAGCGCCAGCACGCCCGCGCACAGGGCGACCGGCACGGTGAGTAGGCCCAGGCGGAGGAATTCGCGGGCGTCCGGGGCTGCGTCGCGGGTGTGGAGGATTTGGCGCCACAGCAGGGTGGCCAGGGAGCCGACGTAGGTCAGGTTGGGGCCGACGTTGACGCCCAGCAGGACGGCCATGAGCAGGCCGCGTGACGAGGCGACGGCGGGGACCAGGACCAGGGTGGCGGGCAGGTTGTTCAGGACGTTGGCCAGTAGGGCGGCCAGGAACGCCACCGCCAGCAGTTGCAGTAGGCCGCCGTGGGTGGGGACCAGGGCGTGGACCAGGCGGTCGAGGCCGTGTTCGCGGACGGCCAGGACCACTATGCCCAGGGCGAAGACGAAGGCGCAGAACGGGAGGTTGGCTTCGCGGATCAGGGTTCGCGCGGGGGTGCGGCGGGGCACGGCCAGTGCGGCGGCGCCGGCTGCGGCGATCCATCCCGGGTGTACGCCCAGGGGGCCCGCTGCGGCGAAGCCGGCCAGGGTCAGCCCCAGGACGGCCAGTGCGTAGCGCGGAGTGGGGATGTGGTCGTGGTCGGGGACGGGTTCGGTGCGGGCGTTCAGGTCGGCGCGGAAGAACCAGGTGAAGGCCGCGAACTCGGTGAGGATCACGGCGGTCCAGGGCAGCGCCATCACCGCGGCGAAGCCGAGGAAGGTCAGGCCGCTGGCCGAGAACGCGAGCAGGTTGGTGAGGTTGGAGACCGGTAGGAGCAGCGAGGCCGAGTTGGCCAGGTGGGCCGACGCGTACACGTGCGGTTTTGGTCTCGCGCCGATGCGGGCCGCCGTGGCGAAGACCACGGGGGTCAGCAGGACCACGGTCGCGTCCAGGCTGAGGGTGGCGGTGGTCAGCGAGGCCGCGGCGAAGACGGCCACGAGCAGGCGTCGGGCCCGGTGCCGGCTCAGGTGGGCGGCTAGCGCACCCGCGTACCGGAAAACGCCGTGCTCGCCCGCGAGATGCGCGAGCAGAAGCACCGCCGCGAGGAAACCGACCGTCGGGCCCAGGGCCCGGATTTCCTGGCCGGCGTGCCGGACCGGCAGCAGGCCGGTGGCCACCGCCAGGATCGCCGCGGGCACCGCGGCGACCGCTTCCGGCAGCCCGCGGGGCCGGGCCACGGCGAACGCCAGCACGGCGACGAGCAACGCCACCGCGGCGATCATCGGCACCGCGTCAGGTTACGAGTCGAACAGGTCCTTCGCACCCGAGACCGTGAGCACCCGGTCGACCACGTCGTGGGAGTTGACGACCTGGAAGCGGGCGTCGTGGGCCCGGCTCGCGTTGAAACCGTCGATCAACGCGCCCAGCGCCTCCGAGTCGAGGAACGACACGTCCCGCAGGTCGACCACCACGTCGCCGTCGGTGACGGCCAGCAGCAGCGCCTCGCGCAGGTCGTCGCGGGCGTTGATGTCCAGCTCGCCGGAGATGCGAAGGATCGTGGCCGCACCGTCGCCCGTTCGCTCCGCGCCGATCTTGTAGGAGTCCGCCACGGTGACTTTTTACCAGCCGCGGGGCCGATCAGCTCGGGAAGCCGGCCCAGACGTGCTTGGTGGCGCCCGTGATGTACCAGCCGACGTCGACCGCGAACTCCCGGGTGAGCTGCAGCCCGAGGCCGCCGGCGCCGAGCGGGCGGTCCTCGTCGAGCACCGGCGCCGCCTGCAGATCGTGGTCGGCGACGTCGATGATCAGGCGGTCGTGGTCGCGCAGCAGCCGCACCTCGGTCGGCGGCAGGCCGTGCCGGAGGGCGTTGGTGGCCAGTTCGGTGGCCACCACGGCCATCCGTTCGGCCAGGTCGCCGGGCGTGCGGTTGGCGCTGCCGGCGACCGCGTCGCGCAGGTCGGCCCGCAGTCGGCGCAGCTCACGGAAGTTGTCGAGGCGCCAGCAACGCAACTCGACGGCCGCCGGATGCGGGACCGAGGCGGGCAGCGAGGACATGGCGTCCATCTTGCCCAGATCTAGGAATTTGAAGCACCGGCCGACCGGCCTAATCCATCCGGCTCTTCTCGCGTCCGGCCGTCACAATCAGCGCATGTATGTGATCCGGGAGCGGTTCTTCCACATCGGCGACGACTTCGACGTGCTCGACGAGCACGGCAACAAGCTGCTGCGCGTCGACGGCAAGGTGTTCAGCGTGCGTGACAAGGTGGTGATCGAGGACCCGTCCGGCCAGGAAGTGGCCAGTGTTCACCGGCACCTGGTCGCGCTGCGCCCGACGTATGAGATCAGGATCGGCGGCGAGAAGGCGGCCGAGGTCAAGAAGCACCTGTTCACGCCGTTCCGCGACAAGTTCACCATCGACGTCCCCGGGTCTGACGACTTGGAGATGAAGGGCAACCTCACCGACCACGAGTACGTCATCGAGCAGGGCGGCGACGAGGTGGCCGCGGTGTCGAAGCGCTGGCTGACCATTCGCGACACGTACGCCGTGCAGATCGCCGCCGGCGTGGAACCGCTGCTCATCATCGGTGCCGTTCTCGCTCTCGACCTCGCGATGGACCGGGAGGAAGAGAAGGAGGACAAGAAGCAGAGGTCCAGAGATGCAGATGAGTGAGTAAATGACAACCCAAAGTCACTCATACTTTCGGCTAGTTTTCTCTCGTCCTCTCGGATAGGGGTTCCCATATCCGAACGGCCTAGTGCCCGGTCGACGGCGGTCTCCCTGATCGCCGTCGATCGCTAAATAGGGACACCCGACCCGACCGGGTCCGCAATGGACCGGGCTCTCCGGGATGGTGCCAGGGGAGGACCGAGAGCATGACCGCTTCCACGGCAACTGCCGTTTCCACATCCGCTTCGGTTGAAGCCGAGACATCCACTTCTGTCGAAGCCGAGACTCCGGCTGCTGCGAAGGCTCCGGCCGACAGCGCGGCCGAGTTGCTCAACGCGATGGCCGCGATGCCGGCCGGCCACCCGTCCCGCGCCGCACTGCGCGACCGGGCGATCGAGGCCTGGCTGCCGCTGGCCCGCCACCTCGCCAACCGCTACTCCGGCCGCGGCGAGCCGACCGACGACCTGATCCAGACCGCGACCGTCGGCCTGATCAAGGCGGTCGACAAGTTCGACCCGGCCCGGGGCGTCGACTTCGCCGGCTATGCGATCCCGACCATCATCGGCGAGATCAAGCGGCACTTCCGCGACCGCACGTGGTCGGTGCGGGTGCCCCGCCGCCTCCAGGAGCTCCGGCTCTCGATCACCGAGGCCAACAGCACGCTGACCCACACCCTCGGCCGCTCCCCGACGGTGGCCGACATCGCGGTCCACCTCGGAGTCACCGAGGAAGATGTGCTGGAAGGCCTCGAAGGCGCCCGGGCCTACAACGCGACCTCGCTGTCGACGCCGATCTCGGCCGACGGCTCGACCGAGCTGGGCGACACCCTGGGCGGCGAAGACTCCGAATACGAGCTGGCCGAGACCCGTGTGGCCCTCGGCCCGGCGCTGGCGACGCTCGACGAGCGCGAGCAGAAGATCCTGACGCTGCGCTTCTACGGCAACCTGACCCAGTCGCAGATCGCCGACCAGATCGGCATCTCCCAGATGCACGTCTCGCGCCTGCTCACCAAGGCCCTCTCCAAGCTGCGTGGCCAGCTGGCCGCCGACACCATCTGATCAACGCAGCGCCCCGACGCCGGCCCCCGACGGGGGCCCGCGGCGCCGGTTTGAGTGGGGGTGATTTATTAAAATGGGTGTTGCCCAGGGGGGAAAGAATCGTTATGTGGCGGGGGGGGCGCC
>NZ_JBFBAD010000091.1:16395-40386 GCF_040682075.1 Actinoplanes sp. NPDC051411
GCCGCCGCCCCCTACCGGGGCCCGGCGTCGCCGTATGCTGTGCGCTTCATTGATCAACTTGGGAGTCGCCATGGGGGCAAAGATGCGTACGGTCGCGGTCGCGGCCATCGCCGCGACATTCATCGGCTTTGGTTCCGTCCCGGCGTCGGCCGACGTCGGTGATCCCCTCGCGGTCGTCTCGACCGGCCTGGCCGACGGCCAGTGGGTCGGCAACCGGCTCAGCGTCGCGCCGACCTTCACCGGCAGCGTCGCCAAGTTCGACGTCGAAGTGAACGGTCACGTCGTCCACGCCCTGTCCACCGCCCGCCGCGTCTCGGTGCCACCGTCCTTCCTGACCGACGGCACCGACACCGACATCACCGTCCAGGCCTACGACGCGGACGGGAACACGGCGACGGCGACGACCCACGTGCACGTCGACCTGATCAACCCGACCGGCACCACGTTCACCCCGGCCGACCGCAGCATCGTGCGCGGGGTCGTCACGGTGACCGCCGGCAACGTCGCCGACGACGTGGTGCGGATCGCGCTGATCGACCAGACGACCGGCCAGGAAATCACGGCCGCGACCGGCGCACCCTGGCAGCTGGGCTGGGACACCGTGGCCCACCCGCGCCTGATCTCGCTGATCGTCACCGACCACGCGGGCAACCAGTCGCGCACCGATCCGATCTGGACCAGCGACAACGTGGCCCCGCGCATCGGCGACCCGACCTACTACACCCCCAGCGGAGTGCCGGGCCGGGTCTACGGTCTCGTCCAGATCAACGCGCCGTTCAGCGACGCGACGGGCGTCAACCACACCCAGTGGTGGCTCGACGGCGTGCAGATCCGGGAGTTCCAGGAGCCTGGCACCGCGACGATCAGCGGCGACCTGTTGACCTACGACTTCGGCACGGTCGAAGGCTCCCACCAGCTCGAACTGCGGGTCTGGGACCGGGCCGGCAACGAGGCGACCCGCACCTTCCCGATCGTCGTCGCCCCGCGCTGAAGATCACCAGCGGCCCGAAGGACAAGGCCAAGGTGAAGGGAACGCGAACGCCGCGGTGACCTCCGTTGGTCACCGCGGCGCTGGCGTGGCGAAGAATGGATTAATACCAATAACGCCGTCCGCCGATGGGGCGGCCGACCGAGCCGAGAATCCAGAAGACCGCACCGACGACCAGGATGATAATGCCGATCGTGGTGAGGATCGAGATGTGGGCGAAGATGCCGATGAGCAGCAGAATCAGGCCCAGGATCAACATGGTGTGTGCTCCATTCGGCGGGGGAACGGGGTCCGCCGCACCGAGTCATACCCGCATCGAAGAATTGCCAATCATTGCTGGTTCGCGGCGGGCGACGTAAATCAGCGTTACGGCGATCGCCAATGCGCCGGCCTCCATCGCGGCGCCGACCAGCGGGGTGGAGTCGTAGCCCCAGCCGTGGGTGATGGCGCGGCCGCCGAGGTAGGCGCCGAGGGCGTTGCCCAGGTTGAACGCCGAGACGGCCGACGAGGAGGCCAGCAGGTTCTGGGCGTCGCCGTCGGCGGCGGTGATGACGCGGGTGGTGAGGCCCGGGACGGTCGCGTAGGCGACGACGCCGAGGACGAACAGGGTGATCAGGGCGGGCAGGCGGGAGTGCGAGGTCCAGCCGAAGGTGACCAGCACGACGAGCATGGCGATCGACGCGCTGACGATCGTCCCCATGAGACGGCGGTCGGCCGAGCGGGCGCCGACGATGTTGCCGAGGACCAGGCCGAGGCCGAAGAGGGCGAGCAGCCACGGGAGCGCGCCGGAGGAGAAGCCGGCGACGTCGGTCATCAGGGGGGCGATGTAGGTGAAGGGGGCGTAGACGGCCCCGAAGGCGAGGGCGGTCAACGCGAGCGCCAGCCAGACCTGCGGGTTGCGGAACGCGGCCAGCTGGGTGCGGGCCTCGCCGGTGGAGGCCATCGTGGGCACGAACGCGACCGTCGCGACCGCCGCGAGCAGGCCGAGGGCGGCCATCGCCCAGAACGTGGCGCGCCAGCCCAGCTGCTGGCCGAGCAGGGTGCCGAGGGGCACGCCGGCCACGCTGGCGAAGGTCAGGCCGCTGAGCATGGCGCCGATCGCGCTGCTGCGGCGTTCGGGGCGCACCAGGTCGCCGGCGACGATCGTGGCGACACCGATGAAGGCGCCGTGGCAGAGCGCGGTGACGACGCGGCCGGCCAGCATGGTGGTGTAGTTGGGGGCGAGCGCCGAGAGCACGTTGCCGGCCACGAAGAAGCCGAGCAGGAACAGCAGGACCGGGCGGCGTGGCCGGTGCGCGACGAGCGCGGTGAGCAGCGGGCCGCCGATCACGACGCTCAGGGCATAACCGGTGATGAGCAGGCCGGCGGTGGGGATGGTGACGCCGAGGTCGGAGGCGATCGGGGGCAGCAGCCCGGTGATGACGAACTCGGTCATGCCGAGGGCGAACGTGCCGACGGCCAGGGCGACCAGTGCGAGCCTCATCATGGGATCAGCCAAACAAACTGGAACCGGTTCCGCCAAGGCTCTTATTACAAGGTGTGAAAGAAGGGAAGCTGTCGTGGCACGTCCGGCCTTCGTCCTGCACGACCACCGCAAACCGCGGCCGCATTTCGACCTGCGGCTGGAGGAGGACGGCGTCCTGCGGTCGTGGGCGGTGCCGCGCGGCCTGCCGACCGAGCCGAGCGGCAACCGGCTGGCGGTCGCGGTGCCCGATCACGCGATGGACCACCTGGCGTACACCGATTCCGACAAATCAATCGCGGATACGGGCTGGTGGGAGCAAGAGGACCGCAACGACAAGCGGATCGTCTTCACGTTGCACGGCCGGGAGGGCGCACACCGCTACGCCCTCATTCACACCGACGGGTCGAACTGGCTCCTCCATCGGACCAAGGATCAGCCTCAGAACTGACTCTGCACGTTTGGATCTCCGCGCTCCGGCTACCGTGTTAGCCGATGCCTCCTCCAGCCGACCTTCCCGGATTCCTGCACGGTGTGGCACCCATCCTCGACCGATGGGGCTATCTGGCCGTTGCCGGCATGATCGGCGTGGAGAGCTTCGGCATTCCCGCGCCTGGTCAGACCATCATGGTGGCCGCCGCGATCTACGCCGGTGCCGGCCGCCTCAACATCGTCGGAGTGGCCGCGATCGCCTTCGTCGCCGCGGTCATGGGCGACAACGTCGGCTACTGGATCGGCGTCCGCGGGGGCCGGAAGGTCGCCCATAAATACGGCAAATATGTCTTTCTGACCCCGGAGCGGCTGGAACGGGCCGAGCGATTCTTCGCCCGCCGGGGCAGCCGGATCGTGCTGGTGGCCCGGTTCATCGACGGCATCCGCCAGTTCAACGGCGTGATCGCCGGCATCACCGCGATGCCGTGGCGCACGTTCCTCCTCTTCAACGCGATCGGCGCCTTCCTCTGGGTCGGCTGGTGGACGACGATCGCCTATATCTTCGGCACCCATCTGGTCGAGATCATCGACCACGCGCATCGGTACAAGTGGTGGGCGATTGTGGCAGTTGTCGGGGCTGTCGGGGTTTATGCCTGGCTACATATCCGGCATATCCGACGGCGCCGAGCACGAGGAGCGGCACAATCTGACGTCATCGATTCCCGATCGTGAAGTTTTCTCCGGTAGCTTCTAAACGGTTCATGAACTTCCAGGGAGGAACCGTGACCACGACACAGCTCGAGCGTCGCCGCGATCAAGCCGCGGCCGCTGGCGCTGCGGTGGTGAAGGCGACTGCGACCGTCACCGAGCTGGAGAACCGGCTGCGGACCAACGCCGACATGACCCAGCAGCAGAGCCAGGCGCTCCGCAACACCCAGGCCGAGGCCAAGCGCCTCAAGCGGTCACTGAAGACCCAGGCCCGCGATCGCGACCGCCTCGCCAAGGCCCACAAGAAGGCCGTTGCCAAGGCGACCAAGGCCAAGGACCGCGCCGACTCGGCCGAGTCGAAGTACAGCAAGTCCGTGCTCGCCAACCTGGTCGACCAGGCCAAGCAGCAGGACCGTCTGGCCAGCCGGTCCGTGACCCCGGCCGCGACGCCGCAGCCCGCCACGGCGAAGCCGGAGCCCGTCCCGGCCGCCATCGTGAAGGCCGAGCCGAAGACGGAGCCGACCACGGAGCCGAAGCCGCAGCCCACGCCGGAGCCGGCCGCCGTGCCCGCGCCCGTGCGGACGGCCCGGTCGACGGCTGCCCGCACGACCGCGGCCAAGGCCGCTTCGGCCGCTTCCACCCCGGCCAAGGCCGCTTCCACCCCCGCCATCGGCCGCGCTCGCAAAACCGCCGCGACCCCGGCGACCCCCACGGCCGCGAAGCGGACTCCGGTTCGCCGCACCCGATAACCAAGAAGACGTACGCGGGTCCGCCTCCCTCAACTGCAGGGAGGCAGACCACGCCCCCCGCGCGGAGAGCACCCCGTCCCGGGGTATCTCCGACTACTGACCGGGCGGCTGGCCGTTACCGGGACCCCCGCCCTGATTCTGGCCCCCGGACAGATTCGTGTCCGTGATCGCGGTGGCGCTCGCCTTCGCGTCGGCCACGATCCGCACGGTGTGACCCGCCGCGACCGAGCCGATCTGATCCGACCCGTTGTCGACCGACGTCGAGCTCGTGATCGCGTACGACTTGCTGTACCCGTCCTCGCTCTTGACCGTGATCGCGCTGCTGCTGACCGCCGACACCGTCCCGGTCTGGGTGAGCTCGGTGGTGTAGCCCCCGTTCCCGTCCGACACGACGGACGTGCCGTGCAGGGCCGCCGCCGCGCCGCCGAAGCCACCGCCCGGGCCACCGAACCCGCCGCCGGCGCCCGGCGCCCCGGTCACGCTGTTGCCGTTCCCCCGCCCGACCGCGGCCATGATCCCGGCCGTCACCCCGCCGCTGGCGATCGCGACCGCGACCAGCGCCCCGGCGATCGCCAGCTTCGGGTTTCGCTTCCGGCTCCCGGGCGGTAGAGGCGAACCGGGCTGGGACGAACCAGCCGGCGGCGTCCATTGCGTCACAGGCTCGGCGGACGAACGGGTTGAATGGTCGTGAACGGTCATCGTCTTCCGGTCTCCTCGGCTAGTAGTGCGCTACGAAGGAGACTGACGTCGGCCGCTATGCGAAACCTGTGGAGGCTTTGGGTGCTGGATATCAACGTCGTCAAAGCGGTGCTGTTCGACATGGACGGCACCCTGGTGACCTCGGACGCGGCGGTCGAGCGGGCCTGGATGGCGTGGGCCGCCGAGTACGGCGTCGACGGTGCGACGGCGTTCGAGATCGCGCACGGCCGTCCGAGCGAGCCGACCGTACGCACCCTGCTCCCCCACCTCGACGAGCCGAGCACCGCGGTCGCGATCGCCCGCCAGCTCGAGCTGCAGTACGACGACCTGTCGGATGTCGCCGCCATGCCGGGCGCGCACGAACTTCTGGCCCTGCTCGACCGCCGCGGCCTGCCCTGGGCGGTCGTGACGAGCGCCGACGTCCGGCTGGCCAAGGCCCGGCTGGGCGCCGCCGGCATCGCCGCCCCGACGCTGGTGACCAGCGACGACGTGCCGGTCGGCAAGCCCGACCCGGCCGGCTACCTGCGCGCGGCCGATCTGCTCGGCGTGCGGCCCACCGACTGCCTGGTCGTCGAGGACGCCGACGCGGGCCTCGAGGCGGCCCGTAAAGCGGGTTCCTATACCGCCGCCCTGCGCGGCCTCGACGGCGACCTGCGGCTGGGCAGCCTCGACGATCTGCTCACTCTTTTCCGCTCGGAGAGGCCCTAGGCAGGTCGTCGAGGAACTCGGCGGCCGGCACGAAGAACAGGCCGCCGGTCAGCGCGGTCGAGAAGTCGAGGATGCGGTCGTAGTTGCCCCACGGGTCGCCGAGGAACATCCGGCGCAGCATCTGCTCGGGCACGTCCGGGGTGGCGGCGTACGCGATGTAGTAGGTCCCGAACTCGCCGCTCTTCACCGACCCGAACGGCATGTTGTCGCGCAGGATCTTGAGTTCGTTGCCGTCCGGGTCGTCGATCGTGTTGAGCGCGACGTGTGAGTTCGACGCCTTGTCGCGGATCTCGATGTTGTCGAGCTTGGTACGCCCGATCGCCGACTCCTGGTCCTCCACCTTGAGCGCGTTCCAGGCCGTCAGGTCGTGCACGTACTTCTGAATGAGCACGTAGCTGCCGCCCGCGAAGTCCGGGTCCTCGTCGCCGATCAGCACGGCCCGGGCCGCGACGTCGCCGGCCGGGTTCTCCGTGCCGTCGACGAAGCCGAGCAGGTCGCGCTCGTCGAAGTACTTGAAGCCGTGGGTCTCGTCCTCGACGTCGGCCACCTCGCGCAGCCGCTCGACGATCTTGGCGGCGAGCTCGAAGCACAGGTCCATCTGCCCGGCCCGCAGGTGGAACAGCAGGTCGCCGGGGGTCGAGGGCGCGGTGTGCCGACTGCCCTTCCACGACCGGAACCGGTGCAGCCCGGCCGGGCGGTCGAGGCCCGCGAACAGCCGGTCCCACAGGTCGGCGCCGATCCCGGTCACGCACGACAGCTGCCCGGCCGGCAGCCGGAAGCCGACCGACCGCTGCAGGCCGCTGAGGTCCTCCAGCAGGTCGCGGACCGTGTCCTCGCCGCCCGGCCGGACGGTCAGGACCAGGAAGATGGCGGCGTCGGTGAGCGGGGCCAGCACGGCCTGCGAGGCGACGATCGGGCCGGGTGTCCGGGGCTCGGTCATGACGCGCAGCCTACGGTCACCGGCGGCGATAATGAACGCATGAGTGAGCGGGTCGACGTGCTGGTGATAGGGGCCGGTCTGTCCGGCATCGACGCGGCGTACCGTCTGTCGACCGGGTGCCCGGGCAAGACGTTCCTGATCCTCGAGGCCCGCGAGGCGATCGGCGGCACCTGGGATCTGTTCCGTTATCCGGGCGTCCGCTCCGACTCCGACATGTTCACGCTCGGCTACCCCTTTCGTCCGTGGCGCAACCCGCGGGCGATCGCGTCGGGCGACACGATCCGCGAGTACATCCGCGACACGGCGGCCCGCTACGGCCTCGACCAGAAGATCCGCTTCGGGCGCCGGGTGGTGCGGGCGCACTGGTCGAGCGACGACGCGACCTGGACGGTCGAGACGGACAGCGGCGAGACGTACGCGTCGACCTTCCTCTACCTGTGCACGGGCTACTACCGCTACTCGTCCGGCCACGAGGTCGACTTCCCCGGGCGGGACGCGTTCCGGGGCCGCATCGTGCACCCGCAGCACTGGCCGGACGATCTCGACTACGCGGGCAAGCGGGTCGTCGTGATCGGCAGCGGCGCGACCGCGGTGACCCTGGTGCCGTCGATGGCCGCGACCGCGGAGCACGTGACGATGCTTCAGCGCTCCCCGGCGTACTTCGTCTCGCTGGGTGGCTCCGGCCGCGAGCCGGACGCCGAGCTCAGTGGGCCGAGGGCCCGCCTGATCCGGGGCCGCAATGTCCTCGGCACCGCCTTGCTCTATCAGGCTTCCCGGCGCTGGCCCGAGCGCGCCGCGCGGTTCCTGCAGGGCCAGGTCGCCCGCCAGCTGCCGGGCGACCTGCCGATCGACCCGCATTTCACGCCCCGCTACCGGCCGTGGGATCAACGCCCGTGCGTGGTTCCGGACGGCGACTTCTTCGCCGCCCTCCGGGCCGGCAAGGCCTCGGTGGTCACCGGCCACGTCGAAACGTTCCGCTCCACGGGCGTACGCCTCACCGACGGCACCGAGATCGACGCCGACGTGATCGTGACCGCGACCGGCCTGACCATGGTGGCCTTCGGCGAGATCGCCCTCGACGTCGACGGCACACCGGTCGACGCGGGCCGGCTGCACGTCTACAAGGGAATGATGTTCTCCGGCGTGCCCAACCTGGCCTGGTGTGTCGGCTACATCAACGCCACGTGGACACTGCGGGCCGACCTCACCTCGCGCTACGTCTGCCGCCTGCTCAACTACATGGACCGCCACCGCATCGCCGTGACCACGCCGACGATGCCGCCCGGCGCGGCCGGGACTGACGAGCCGCTGATGGCGCTGACCTCGGGCTACGTGCGACGGGCCGCGGCCCTGCTGCCCCGGCAGGGCGCCCGCCGGCCGTGGCGGGTGCGCAACAACTACCTGACCGACCTGCCGGGCATGCTGCTGAGCCGGATCAACGACGGCAACGTCCGGTTCGTGCGGGCGAAGGCCTGAGATGGAACGGTTCGTGGTGCACCCGGGCGGCGTGCGCACCCGGGGTGGCCCGGGCGGCGGACTGGCCGGCCCGGCTCACTCCGGCGCGCTATTGGGCGATCATCTCGAGCAGGTCGACGCCGGGGGCTTCCCGTCCAGACGATCGCGACTCCACCCGACCAGATCGGGGGAGTCCCCGCTGAGCACGCCGACGTGGTCGAGCCCGGGAAACGTCCGGTAGTCGACCGTCGTGCCGGTCGCGCACTCCCGCCGGACATAGTCGTCCTGGATCGTCGCCGGGACGGTCGTGTCGGCCTTCCCCTGCCCGATCAGCACCGGCACCGCGATCGGCTGGTCGGGGACGTTGTCGCGGAGGCGGGCGCCCAGGGCGCCGGAGTTCGGTGGAGTCTTCCAGATGTCGCCGCCGCGCAGCACCGACAACGTGGACAGATAGATTTTCGGGTCGTCGAGGCAGCGGCCGGCCTGCTCGCGGACCGTGACCCGGTCCTCGGCCCGGACGTAGGCGTCGAACCGGACGTCGGGATAGGTCTCGCTGTAGGACTCGATCAGATAGGCCGAGTAGATCTCGTCGCGCCAGTGGTCGGCCAGCCGGGGCACGTCGGAGCCGGGGGCCAGGGCGGCGACACCTTTCAGGTCGACCGCCGGGGCATAGGCCGGGGCGATGATGCCGGTCCAGAGAGCGGCGTTGCCGCCCTGGGAGTGGCCCCAGACCAGGGTCTGCGGCGCCGGTCTCAGGTCGGTCAGGTCCCGCACCGCCAGGACGGCGTCGAGCAGGGAGCGCGCCTCCCCCGGGCCGATCAGAAAGGGATGCGGTCCTTTCGTGCCCAGCCCGGGATAGTCGGGCGCGATCACGATCCAGCCGGCGGCGAGCGCCGGGGCGAGGTCGGGAATCGAGCCGGTGCCGACCGGGCCCGGTCGGAGCGAGGGCGCGCAGTCGGGCGCGAGGCCGGTGGCCCCGTGCGCCCAGACGACGACCGGTCGCGGCGTCGCGGGAGCCTGGGTCGCGGCCACGACAATCGCGCTGGCGACCGTCGCCGTGCCGTCGCCACGGGTCGTCGTGTAGAGGATGCGCCGGGCTTTCGACGAGGACGGAACTCCGCGGGTGAAGGGCTCACTCCGGAGGAGAACACCGTGGCCGGCCGGCGGATGGGCGGGGGCGGCGTAGAAGGCGTCCGGCCGGGGATGGGTGACCTGCAGAACGAGGGCGCCGGCCAGCACCAGCGCACCGGTCGCCGTGGCGGCGACGCGCAGCGGGGTCTTGCGGAGGACGACCGCCCCGCCGAGGAACACGCCCAGTCCCGCGACCACCGGAGACGTGACGAGCAGGGCGAGCGCGGCGACAGCCGCGAGCGCCCAGGCGACGGGAACGAGAGTCAAGAGAAGGAGAACCGCGCCGGCCGCCACCAGCACGGCGGGCGCGCCCGTCGTGACCCAGCCGCCCAGCATCAGGAGGGCGCCGAAGACGGCCGCGAGTAGGCCGAACGCCGCCGCCGGCCAGCGACGCCGGCCGACCGGCACGAGCCACCGCACGCCCGAAGTCTGTCACGCCGGGGAGGCGCCCGGCCTGGATCGTTCGGTCGAAATCGCGACGCTGTCTTACTCGGCGGCCGCCGAAGCCAGGGTGTAGCTCGTCACGACGACTTGGCCGTCGACCACGCGCGACTGCTCGGTCCGCAGGTTGAGGCGCTGCTTCGGCTCGGTGAAGAGCTTGCGGCCGCCGCCGAGCACGACCGGGTGGACGGCGATGTGGTATTCGTCGATCAGGCCCAGGTCGGTCAGCGTCGCGGCCAGGCCGGCCCCGCCGGTCAGCAGCAGGTCGGCGCCGGGCTGCGACTTGAGGGCGGTCACCTCGGCCTGGACGTCGTCGCGGATCACGCGGGTCGTCCACTCGTCGCCCTCGTAGGTGCGGGAGAAGACGATCTTCGGGGCGGCCCGCCAGAACGGCGCGAATTTCAGGGTGTGCGGGTCCTGGGACATGGTCTCGGCCGCCGGCCAGAAGCCGACCATCATCTGCCAGACCGGGCGGCCGAAGAGCAGGGTGTCGACCCGCTCGTCGATCGCTTCCGAGTAGGCCGAGAGCTCCGGGCCCATGACCGGCCAGTCGAACTCGCCGTTCGGGCCGTCGACGAAGCCGTCGACCGACGTGTGCACCCAGTAAATGATCTTTCGCATGGCCCGATCCTCCTAGAAAACCAATGTCATCGAGTCAGACCGGGCCAGGCGTCGAAACTAATCGTCAGCAGGCGCCGTTGTCGGTCCACACGTCGTGGTTACCCGGCGTCTCGTTCTGTGTCCACCACTTTGCGGTGTACTTGTGGCCGCCGTACGAGACGGTGCTGCCACCGGCGTACGCGGTCGAAGCGTTCCAAGCGGCCGGGCAGCCGCCGGCCGGCGGGGTGGTGGTTTCACCGCCGCCGCAGGCACCCTGGTCGGCCCAGACGTCGGCCGTTCCGGGGGTCTCGCCCTGGGTCCACCACTTGGCCTGCCAGGTGTGGCCGTTGTACGAGACCTGGTTGCCACCGACGTAGACCGTCCCGGCGTTCCAGGCCGCCGCAGTGCAGGAACCGCCGGTGGTCGGAGCCGTTGTAGAAGTACGCGCTCTGCGAGGCCGAATCCCAGTAGGTCGTGGACGGGTTGTCGACGATCCCGGTGAGCTCCTTGTAGTACGCCACCCCGGGCACCTGGCTCAGCCCACGGGCCGACGAGGGGCCCGACGCCGACGAATACAACCCGTGGTCGGCACCGGCCGGCACGCCGCTCCAGCCGCGGTAGTAGAACGGGATGCCCATCGTCAGCTTGCCGGCCGGGAAGCCGCCGGGAATCCCGTATTCGGGCAGGCCGGAAGTCCAAGCTGTGATCGCGGTGTCGATCGAGTACTTCTTGCCGCCGGGCCTGCCCCGTCGCCCGCGTTGGGGTTCGACTCGTTGGTCGAGTCGGACGCCTTGGTCGCCTCGAAGCAGGTCAGATTGGCCGGGTCGATGTTCTCGAAGTCGTAGATCAGGTAGTCGAGTTTCCCGGCGATGCCCGAGGTGTCGAGGTTCTTGGGATAGAACGCGTTGCCGTAGATGCTCCAGTCAGAAGCTGGCGAAACGGCGCAGGTCCAAGCCGCCGACCATGGTGAAGTCGCCGCCCACCTCGAGCCGGCCCGAGGTGTGGTTGACGCTCAGGACCCGTACGCCGATCACGCCGTTGGCCTGCGGAGCCCACGGCGCCAACGCCCCGGTCGAGGTCACCGCGACCAGCTTGACCCGGGGCACCGAGCCGTCGGTGCAGCCGCCGCGGGTGCCGTTGCGCTCGGTCAGGCACGCGTTGTCGAAGTGGCCGCCCACGTAGACCAGGCCGCCCTCGAGCGCGATCGCCGCCGCGTCGCCGTCGAAGACACGCTGCCAGCGGGGCACCCCGGCGGCCGTGTAGGCGACCGCGCGCCCGCCGACCCCGCCCATGGCCGCGTAGACGCCGGCCGGGTCGACGGCCAGCGCGTGCACCTCGGCCGGCGGCCGCGGAACGAACAGCGGGTCGGGCCGGCCGGTCGCGCCGTCCAGGGCGGCCAGGCGCAGGGTGCCGTGCACCTCGTCGACGGTGTGGAAGCTGCCCCCGACGTAGACCTCGCCGCCGCCGACCGCGACCGCGTGCACGGCGTCGTCGGCGGCCGGGTGCCAGCGGCCGTCCAGGCGGTCGTCGAACAGCGAGAACGCGGCCAGGTTCTGCCGCCTGCTGCCGTCCACGCCGGAGAACCGGCCGCCCAGGTAGAGCCGGTTGTGGGCGATCGCCAGGGCGTACGGCGTGCCCGAGAGCGCGTGCCGGAACGGGCCGACGCCGGCCGTGAACGGGTTGATCCGGGCCAGGGAGTCGCGCTTCCGGCCGCCGACCTGGTGGAAGTCGCCGGCCACGTAGACGCTGTCCGGGGTGGCGGCCAGGGCGCGTACGGTCCCGTCGGCCGGCGGCGCCCAGTCGAGCAGCGCGCCCGTACGCGCGTCGAATGCCGCCAGGCGCAGCCGGGCGACGCTGCGCCCGGCCCAGGTCGCGCTGGTGAACGAGCCTCCGACGTAGACCGTGCTCCCGCGGTGGGCGATCGCGTACACGCCGCCGTTGAAGGTCGGCGTGGCGAGCGGGTGGGCACCGACCGCGATGGCCGAGGGGGTGGCGATCAGCAGCGTGGTGATCATCAGGACAGCGAGGGCCGTACGCCGGACGAGTGATGGCACAAACCGACTAACCGTCCCGCGAGCGGGAAAGTCTCGGGTGGTCGAAGGCCTCCGGCTCCTCGATCTCCGCGGAAAGGGCCGGGGCCTGTGTGCGCAGTCCGAGCATGGCCAGCCATTCGATCAGCTGCCGGTGGACGACGTCGGCGCCGTCGAGTTCGGGCTCGGTGACCGGCCAGCGGGCCGGGTGCACCAGCACGGCCTCGGTCTGCCAGCCGCCGAGGCCGCCGTGCGAGCCGACCAGTTCCTCGAACGCGGCCACCTCGTCGGTCACCGGGTCGACGCAGCTGATCAGGACGAGGTCGGCGATGTGGGCCGACTCCTGGTGGCGCAGCAGGTCGTGCCGGGCGTGCGGGCCGTACGGCAGGAGCGGGTCGATGCCCTGCACCACCCCGTCGCCCAGGCGGTGGCTGCCGGCCGCCCCGACCGCGACCGGGCCGTCCTCGTCGCGCACCACGACCAGGCCGATGCCCGGATGGGCGGCCAGCCCGCTGATCAGTTTCGGGTAGACGCTGTCGATCTCGGCCCGGTCGAGCCGGCGGCGGTAGCGGGTGAGGTAGAGCAGCGACAGGTTGCCCGAGTTGACCACGAGCAGCGGGTCGACCGGCGTTTCCGGGGCCGCGTCCGGCGGCGGCGAGGAGGCCGGGGTGCCGGACGAGAGCCGCACGACGACCTCGTCCAGCGACTCCCCGTACCGCTGGCGGAACGTCGCGCCCTGGCTCTGCCCGTGGTCGGAGAGAACGACCAGGTGGTAGTGCCGGGCCGCCTCGGGGGCGAGCCTTTCCAGCACTCCCAGCATCCGGTCGAGGCTTTCCAGCTGCCGCATCGACTCCGGACGCGCCGGGCCGGCGTGGTGGGCGACCTCGTCGTAGTCGACCAGGTCGCAGTAGATCGCCGGGGCACCCCGGGCCATCTGCTCGGCGACCAGCGAGATGTTGACGTCGCGGAGCAGCATCGAGGCCGGCCGCAGGGCCAGGAACAGGCCCGACCGGCTGACCCGGGGCAGCAGGTTGCGGCGGCGCTGCAGTCGGGCCTGGTGCAGTTCGGTGAAGACCTCGCCGATGCCGAGCACGATCGCGCGGGTGAATCCGTACGGCGAGGCCATGAACGCGGCCCAGCCGCGGGCCGACCGGCCGGGCAGCGCGGCGTGGCTGACCGTGAGGAGGTTGATCGCGGCATCGCCGCCGAACGCGTTGCCGATCGAGACGCCGCCGTCGCGCAGGAGTCCCCGCCCGTCGCTGAGCCGCGGCTCGATCACCGCCGCGTCGCGCGGCCGGTTGGAGACCATCAGCCGGCCGGTCTCCTTCTCGAACCAGCGGAAGCCGGGGATCTGCCGGCTCGCGCCGTGCAGGATGCCGGCCTGGGAGGCGGGCGTGGTCGACGGCAGCCCGGTGTGCCAGCTGCGCATCGTGTGGCTGCCCGAGCGCAGCCAGTGTCCGAGGGTGGGCAGGTTGCCGGCCCGGATCGACCAGCGCAGCACCGGCTCGGACACCCCGTCGAGCTGCACCATGATCAGGCCGGGGTCGGTGCCCGGCCGGGGCCGGCGCAGGGTGATCAGCGGGCCGCCGCCCTGCCGGGCCTGGCGGCGGCGGACGCTGCGCATGAGCCGCTTCGCTTCGCGGACGAACGTGTCGTCGCTGCCGCTGTCGGCCATCCAGTCGAGGATCGCGGCGAAGATCACGGCCAGGATCGCGGCGATGAACAGCGACGGCAGGCCGCTGATGCGGTTGGCCGGGTCGAGTTCGAGCGCGACCACGATGACGACGACCTGGACGCTCACCCCGAGCAGCATCGCGCCCCAGCCGCCGAGCGCGACGATGCCGGCCAGCAGCAGCGGCCGCAGCACCGCGCCGACCGCGGCGACCAGCACGACCAGGCCCAGCGTGTTGACGACGTCGGTGCTGGCCACACCCGGCATCAACCAGAGCGTGACGGTCAGCACGACGAACGTGACGAGGGCGCTGCGGAGCACCGCGCGGGTGCGTTTGAGGACGCGCTGCCAGCGGAACAGCGCGCGCAGCTCGGCCCGCCAGCCCCGCGTCGGCGGAACCGGTGGGGGCGGCTCGTGCGGGCTGATGGCCACGTCCAAACGATCGCACAGGCCACCGGTCACGGCGCCACGACGTCACCTACGTCTCACCCGCACGGCGGGACGCGGCACACGAACAGCGGACGGCACCCGATCGAGGGACGGTGCGGCCGGGTCGCGGGGTTAACTTCGAGTCGGTGCGCCTTCGTGCTGTGCTCGCCGTCCTGCTGTTGCTCTCCGTCGCCGCTTGCACCGCCGCCCCGCCTCAGCCCGCGCCGACACCGGCGCATCAGACCAGGGCTGCGGCCCGGGTGGTCGGCTACTTCACCGACTGGGGCGTCTATGCCCGCGACTACCAGGTCAAAGACGTCGAGACGAGCGGCTCGGCGGCCGGGCTGACCGATCTCGTGTACGCGTTCGGCCAGGTCAAGGGTGGTGCGTGCGCACCGAGTGACGCCTGGGCCGACTACCAGAAGCCGATGCCGGCGGCCGCCAGCGTCGACGGCGTCGCCGACGACCCGAAGGCCGCGGTCAAGGGCGACTTCGGGCAGCTGATCAAGTTGAAGGCCCGGCACCCCGGCCTGCGGTTGATCTGGTCGTTCGGCGGCTGGAACGGCTCCGACGGCTTCGACGACGCGGCCCGCGACCCGGCCGCGTTCGCCTCGTCGTGCCGCGCGCTGCTGCAGGACAGCCGCTGGCGGGGACTGTTCGACGGCATCGACATCGACTGGGAGTACCCCAACGCCTGCGGCATCACCTGCGACAAGAGCGGCCCGGACGCGCTCGGCCGGGTGCTCGGCGCGCTGCGGACGGCGCTCGGGCCGAATGCGCTGGTCACGGCGGCGGTTCCGGCCGACATCGGCAAGCTGCGGCGTACGGACTATGCGGCGGCGGCCCGGTCGGCGAACTGGCTCAGCGCGATGACCTACGACTACTTCGGCACGAGTTCGGACGACGGGGGCGGTGGCGACCCCACCGACCTGCACCGCACCGAGCCGCATTCGCCGCTGACCGCGTACGCGGGCATCCCCAAGGCGACGGCGAACACCTCGTCGAGCATCGACGAGCTGCTGTCGCTCGGGGTTCCGGCGAGCAAGCTCCTGCTCGGCATCGGCTTCTACGGCCGGGGCTGGACCGGCGTGACCGGGGCCGGGGTCGGCTCGGCCGCCGACGGCCCGGCCGCCGGGAAGTACGAGCAGGGGCTGGAGGAGTACGAACTGCTGGTCAAGCGCTGCCCGCCGACCGGCACCGTCGGCGGGACCGCGATCGCGCACTGCGGTTCGCAATGGTGGTCCTACGACACCCCGGAAACGATCAGAACCAAGATGACGTACGTCCGGAGCAAGGCGCTGGGCGGGGCGTTCGCGTGGGAGTTGTCCGGTGACACGGCCGACGGCGTACTCCTGAAGGCCGTGGCCTCCGGCCTGAACCCGGAGTCCTAGCTCTTTCTACCCGATCTGGACCCAGACGTTGTCGAGGGCCCCGTTGAACTGGTCGTTGTCGGGGAAGGAGCCTTTGCCCCCGATGCTCAGCGGGCGCTGGTTGGTGACCGAGAGCTTGGACGGCACCGCGATGCTGCCCCGGGTGACGCCGTCGACGAAGATCGCCAGCGTGGTGCCGGCCCGGCGGCACTGCAGCGAGTGCCACCGCCCGTCGGCGATCGACGCCGAGCTGTACGCGATCCGGATCGTCGGCCGCCGGTCGTCGACGAGCACGCAGCTGGGCCGCCCGGCCACCCCGTCGACCTGCAGCTTCCACTGGCTGCTGGTCCTCGAGTAGCCCTTCTGGACGATGTTCTCGCCCTTGCTGGTCTGCCCGGGCGGCAGCAGCACCTCGGCCCCGAAGGCGATGTCGCGGGTGCCCGGGTTGAGATCGGCCGAGGTCGGGCTCCGCAGCGCGACGTGCGGGCAGATCCGGGCCGTGCACTCGGCCGGGAAGGCGATCGCCGAACCCTGGCCGTGCACGACCCGCCGCACCGATCCGCCGTGTGCCGCGACCGCCCGCAGCGTGTGCCCGTGCCCGGACTCGTCGGCGATCGCCGGGGACCGCCGGTCGTCGAAGCCGTACCGGGCGATCATCACCGACGAGCCGGTGGCCAGGGTCGGGAGGACCGGCCGGATCATGACCAGTGCCGGTCGCTGGCCGCGATGGTGGGCGCCGCCGGCCGGCGGGCCGGCGGCCGCGGCCGGGGCGGGAGTCGCGACGACCGCGGCGAGAAGCAGGGCACCCGACCAAGATCGCATGTCCGGATTATGACCCGACGGGCGAATAGCCCTTACGCCATCGGCACAGATTCAGCCGCCGGAAGATTGCGTGTCCTGGGTCATCCCGGTGTCGGGCATCGCCTCGGGCGCCGCGCTGTCGAGCGGCACCGCCTCGCCCGGCACCAGTCCGAGTTGGACACCCTGCTTCGGCAGCACCGCGTCGAGGGCCCAGTCGGCGGCCACCCGCACCCGATTGCCCGGCATCGACAGCAGGTGATAGCCGCGGGTCACCGCCTTGGCGACGATGCCGGTCAGTGGCACCCCGAGCGGGTTGGCGGCCGAGTCGAGACCACCCAGGTCGACGACGAAGCCCAGGTCATGGTGTTTGTAAGGCCGCCGGCGCCCGTGCCCGTAGGACGCCGCGATGTTCTTGGCCGCCGTCGTGCCCTGCCGGGTCGCGTGCTGGGCGGTCATCCCGGTGATCTGGCCGGGCATGGTCAGGTCGGGGACCGCCGCGGCGTCGCCGATCGCGTAGACGTCGGGATGGCCGGGCACGGTCAGGTATTCGTCGACCACCATCCGGCCCTGCTTGGTCGGGAGGCCGATGCCCTCGACCAGCGGGTCGGGCCGCACCCCGACGCACCAGATCAGCGAGCAGGTCGGCACGTATTCGCCGGTCGACAGGTACACGCCGTCCTTCATCGCCTGCTTGACGCTGGTCTGGGTGAGAATTTCGACGCCGCGCTCGCGCAGCACCCGATCGGACGCAACCGCCAGCCGCTCGTCGAGCGAGGGCACCACCCGGTCGGCGGTGTCGATCAGCAGCCAGCGGGGCCGCCCGGTCAGCTCGCGCCGGCGCCTGGCCAGGGCTTCGGTGTAGAGCACGCCCTGGGCCGCCACCTCGGTGCCGGTGTAGCCCGCCCCGACCACGACGAAAGTGCACCGGGCCCGGCGCTCGTCCTCGTCGTCGGTCATGGCGGCCATCTCGATCTGCCGGGTCATGTGATCGCGCAGGAACAGCGCCTCCGGGATGCCGCGGAACCCGTGCGCGTACTCCGTCACGCCGGGCACCGGGAGCAGCTTGTTGACGCTGCCGGCGGCGATCACCAGTCGGTGGAACCCGAGCGTGCGGGTGCGGCCCTCCGGATCGCGCCACGTCACGGTGCGCCCGTCGAGGTCGAACCGGTCCACGTGACCGAGGATCACGCGTACGCCCGGAAGCGTCGCGGAAAGCGACACCGAAACCCGCCGGGGTTCGAGAATGCCGGCCGCCACCTCGGGCAGCAGCGGCAGGTAGAGGAAGTAGTCGGTCGGGTTGATCACGACGATCTCGGCGCCGCCGCGAGAGAGCCTGGACAGCTTGCGCGCCGCGGTGAAACCGCTGAAGCCGGCGCCGACGATGACGATGCGAGGCCGTGCCATGGAAGGGTCCTTCCGTCGTGAAACCGACCGGATGCCCTGCTCACCGTAACGAAAACGGCGGCCGCCGGAAGTGACGCGTAAAACACTGGGCATGCCGGGCCGGAAACCGGGGGCGGCGGCAAGCACGGAGTGCAACGATCGATGGGATGGCCGCCGTGCAGGAAACCGTCCGGCCCCCGACCGGCCACCCGCCGTGGTGGCGCCGGGGCCCGGTGGTCGTCGGCGTCGTCGTGCTGATCCTCGGCGTCGAGCTGGTCCTCGGCTGGCACGCGCTCGCGGGCGCGCTGACCCAGTTGCGGGCGCCGCGCTGGGGCTGGGTGCTGGGCGCGGTGGCGGCCGAGGTGGCCTCGATGGGCACGTACGCCCGGATGCAGCGGGCCCTGCTGCGCGGCGCGGGCACCAAGGTCCCCATCCGCAAGCACGTCGCCACGGCCTATGCGGCGCATTCACTGAGCGCGACCCTGCCCGGCGGCCCGGTCTTCTCGACCACCTTCAACTTCCAGCAGATGCGGCGGTTCGGCGCCTCGGCCGCGGTGGCGTCCTGGTGCATCGCGCTCAGCGGGGTCCTCTCGACCGGCGCGCTCATCGTGATCGGCTCGGCCGGGGGCATCCTGACCCGCGACTCGGGCGGCTGGCATTCGCTGGTCGGCTACGGCGTGGCCGCGCTGGCGATCGCGTTCGGCGTACGCCTGGTGGCCGAGCACCCGCATTGGCTGGACCGACCGGTCCGTCTGCTGCTCGGCGGGGTCAACCGGGTGCGGCGGCGCCCGCCCGAGCACGGTCACGACGCCGTGCTCGGCTTCATCGAGCAGCTGCGGTCGATTCGGGTGCACCCGGCCCGGTTCGGGGTCGCCGCCGCGCTGGCCCTGCTCAACTGGCTGTTCGACGCCGTGTGCCTGTGGATGTGTTGTGTCGCGGTCGGGGCGCCCGGCATCACCGCCACCAGCCTGGTGATCGCCTATTGCGCCGGGATGGCCGCGGCCAGCCTGCCGATCGTGCCGGGCGGGCTCGGCGTGGTCGACGGCGCACTGATCCTGGGCCTGGTCGCGGGCGGGCTGCCGACCTCGTTCGCGGTCGCGGCGGTGGTGCTCTACCGGCTGATCAGCTTCGGTTTCATCATCGGCGCGGGCTGGCTGGTGTGGCTGGCGATCCGGGCCCGGCACGCCCGCGCGGTCAGTCCTTCTTCCGCTTGAAGAGGCTCCAGCCGCGCTTCTTCTCGGCCGGCGCGTCGTCGCGGGCCGAGCCGTCCAGGGTCGCCAGCCGGTGCTGGGCGACCGGGTTCTCCGGCTCCAGCCGCAGCGAGATCAGCAGGGCCTGCCGGGCCTGGTCGATGTGGCCGAGCGCGTCCAGCGCGACTCCGTGGGTGAAGTAGTAGTGGGCCTCGTTCGGGTCGAGCCCGACCGCGGTGCGCGCCGCCTGCTCGGCGTCGGCCAGGTGACGGTCGGCGGCGAGTAGCGCCCAGGCCACCCGGTCGTGCCAGAACGGGTTCTCCGGCTCGGTGATCACCGCCCGGTAGGCCATCGTGATCGCTTCGTCGTGGCGTCCCATCATGGTCAGCGCCCGGCTCGCGGTGGCCAGCGGCCGCGGGTCCTCGGGCAGCAGCTCGATCGCCCGGTTGGCCGCGTCGAGCGCCGCCTCGCTCTGGTCGAGGGTGAGCCGGACCCGGGCCAGCAGCAGCCAGCCGGCGGCCGAGCGGGGGTCGGCCGACAGCACCGGTTCGAGGGTCGACGCCGCCTTCTCGGGCTCGAAACGCTCGAAGTAGGCCGCCGCCCGCGCGATGCCCAACTCGGTCGGGTCGGTCGGCAGGGGGACGGTCGGGGAGGTCACAGGCCCATCTTCGGCAAACCGCTCACCACCATGAGGTGATTTGTCGGAAAGACCCCCTATTTGGCGCGTCGACGGGCCCGCAGACGTCGGACGATCACGAACAGACAGACCACTATGACGAGCACCAGGGCGACGACCACCAGCGAGAGCCACCACCGGTCCTGCGTCGCGGCGATCTCGAACCCGATCGCGGCGATCAGGCACAGCACCACCACCCACCAGAGGATCACGCTCAGCCGGTCCCGCGGCACGGCCAGACCCGCCGAGCGGACGTGCGCGTTCGACGCCGAGACGGTCAGCAGCCGCACCGCGAACCCGCCGACGGCGGCCGAGCCGAGCAGCCACGGCAGCCAGGCGGTCGGCGCGGCGGTCGCGGTCAGCAGAAGAGCCAGGCAGACCGCGGCGCCGATCGCGGCGACCCGCTGCCGGCCCTGCGTCACCACCTCTTTCAGGTACGCGCGGAGCGAACGGTCCAGCCTCACCACGAAATAGGTCGCGAACGCGATCGGGGCCAGTGCCGCCACGCCGGCCACCACCCGCGCCCCGACGACCGAGAAGCCGCTGACCCGCCACCCCACGTACGCCAGCACGGCGAGCAGGATCGCGGTGTAGACCAGGAAACGGCGCAGCGCCACGTCGAGCATGAACCGGCTCGCCTGCTGCCGGGGGTCGGTACGCAGCGCCCCGGCCAGCCCGCTCACCCCGCGCGCCAGCCGGCCCAGCGCGAACGGGTTGCGCCCGCTCACGTCGAGAGTCGCCAGCTCGTGCTGGGCGACCGCGTTGTCCGGCTCGAGGGCGAGCGCGTCGCGCAGCGCCTGCCGGGCCCGGTCGGCCATGTCGAGCTGCTTCATCACCATCGCGTAGGTGATGCGGAAGTCGGCCTCCTCCGGGTCGAGGTGCACGGCGACCCGGGCCGCCTGCTCGGCCTCGGCCCCGCGCCCGCCGTGCCCGAGCAGCGCCCAGGCCAGCCGGTTGTGCCGGTAGGCGTTCTCGGGCTCCCGCTGCAGCGCCGCCACCGCCACGCCGATCGCCTCGTCGTGCCGGTCGAGCGCGGTCAGCACCCGGCTCAGCGCGCCGAGCGCCTCGGCCGACTCGGGCGCGACCCGGACCGCGTGGTCGGCCGCCGCGAGGGCCAGGTCGGTGCGCTTGAGGGCGAGCTGGGCGTGCGTCATCAGCACCAGCGCGCGCAGGTGGTCGGGCTCGGCCGCGAGCACCGGCCCGAGCAGCTCGGCCGCCGCGGCCGGCTCACCGCGCTGGAACTGCGCGGTCGCCATCGCGATGGCCGTGCCGGTCTCGCTCACGCCGTACGGCTGGGCTGCCAGCCCGCCGACCGGGTGTGGTCGTGCGGCTCGAAGTAGGGCATGGTCGCGTACGCCCGGACCGGGAACGTGCCGAAGCCGCTGATCCGGGGCGGCGCGGCGGTGAACCGGGCCCCGGTCGGCGGCACCTCGGCCAGGTTGGTCAGGTTTTCCACGATCGGGATGCCGGCGGCCAGCAGGATCGTGTGGGCCGGCCGCTCGCCACCGCTCGCCTCGGTCGGGTCGTCGATGTTGATCGAGTCGATGCCGACCACGGCCGCGCCGTGCTCGACCAGCCAGCCCGCCGCGTCCGCGGTCAGATAGGGGTTACCGACCGGATATTGCGGGGTGCCCCAGTGCCGGTCGCCGCCGGTGTGCAGCAGAACCGCCCGGCCGGCCACATTGAGCCCGTCGAGGTCACCCTCCTCGACCGCGCGGCGGCCGCTGTCGACCTGCCGCGCCACGACCGCGGGCAGGTCGGCCAGGCGCTCCAGCTCGACTCCCGCCAGATCGGTGCCGCCGACATAGCGGTGCCGGGGACTGTCGAGGTAGGTGCCGGTCTGCCCGAGCATGCTCACCCGGTCGAAGCTGAACTCGGTGCCCTCCGCGTAACGGTCCCGCGACTCCTCCCAGGTGAGGTGCGAGGAGATCTCGGGCGCCGGTAGACCGGGGTACGTCGTCATGCCGTTCGTGATCACGTGGCTGAGCTCGACGTAGCGCCGCCGCTCGGACGGGCCGGCGAACGTGCCCAGGTGCGGCTCGGCGAAGACGCGCACGTTGGCCAGCTCGACCCGGCCGGCCTTGAGCAGGTTGAGCGAGGCCACGAACAGCTCGCCGATCTCGGCCTCGGTCACGTCGGCGTGCGGCACGTCGACCCGGAAACCCTGGGTCTGCAGGGCCCCGCCGTTGGTGAACGTGACGACCGCGTCGAACTCGGCCCGGTACTTCAGCACGGCGTGCCTCCCCTATGACAGTTCGATGATCGCTTCCACGATCAACCCGATGCCGAACATAGCGAAGAGCATGGCCGCGGCGTACCGGCCTCAGGTAGCGGGTCAAGGCAAGCATCCTGGGCGCCGATGCCGGAACCGGCCGGCCGGCCGGTTCCGGTGCGACGGTCAGCTCGCGGTCAGGGCCTGCCGCAGGGCCAGGCGGGCCGGGTCGGCGGGCGCCGCCCGCTTCGCGGCCGGTGCGGTCGGGTCGGGTTGGGCAAGCGGGGTGCAACGCTTGTCGGAACGGTCACCCTTCGCGCGCTTCGGGAGTACGCCGGTGGCCAGGTAGTCCGCGACCGTGTCGTCGACACATTTGTTGCCGAACAGCGAGCCGGCGTGGGTCGTCCCGCCGACGCCCTCGACGAGTGCCGCCTTCGGGAACCGCTTGCGCACCTCGAGGCTGCCGGTGAACGGGGTCGCCGCGTCGAGCGACTCGCTGAGCAGCAGGATCGGCGGCGCGTCCTCACCGTTGACGTTGACCGGCACCGCGGGGGCGGCCGGCCAGTTCCGGCACGGCGCGTTGTACCAGGCGTTGGCCCAGGTCTCGAACGGCGCCCGGCGGTGCATCGCCCAGTTGTCGGACTGCCACTTGCTCCACCCGGACGGCCACTTGGTGTCGGTGCACTGCACGGCCAGATAGACCGCGTAGTTGTTGTCGGCGCCCGGCTTCTGCGGGTTGTTGGTGTCGTAGAGCTTCTTGAGCGGGGCCGGGTCGTGCTTGTTGACGAACGCGCTGAACGCGTTCGCGACGTCCTCCCAGCCGAAGATGTAGTAGCCGGGCTGCAGGAACACGTCGGTCAGCTCGTCCGGGCCGATCACCCCGCCGGCCGGCTTGGCGATCAGCTTGGCCTGCTCGGCGTAGAACAGCTTCTCGACCGCCCGCTCGGTCCGGCCCAGGTGGTAGATCTTGTCGTACTTCGCGATCCAGCCGAAGTAGATCTTGATGTTGCGGTTGAACGCGTAGTCCTGGTCGAGGTTGGAGTCATACCAGACCCGGCTCGGGTCGACGTTGCCGTCGAGCACCATCCGGCGCACCCGCTCGGGATACATCGTGGCGTAGACCTGACCGAGGTAGGTGCCGTACGAGAAGCCGTAGTAGTTGATCTTGTCGGCGCCGAGCGCCTCGCGCAGGCTGTCCATGTCGCGGACGGTGTCGATGGTCTTCAGGTGGCTCAGCAGCGAACCGCCGGCCTTGGCGCACGCGGTCACGTACCCCTGGGCCTTGTTCAGCCAGGCCGCCTCGCGCTGGGCGGTGGTCGGCACGTACGGCGGCCGGTCGTACCCGGCGTAGTCGCTGTCGCAGGTCAGGGACGGCACGCTGGCCCCCACCCCGCGCGGGTCCAAGCCGATCCAGTCGTACGCCGCCCCGGCACCCTTCGGCACCAGCGACCCGATCAACGACAGGGCCCGCCCGGACCCGCCGGGACCACCCGGGTTGGTCAGCATGACGCCCTGGTACTGCTTCTCCGGGACGGTGTGCCGGATCCGCGAGATCGCGAGTTTGAGGGTGCCGCCGTTCGGCTTGCGGTAGTCGACCGGCACGGTGAGGAAGCCGCACTCGGCCTTGTGCAACTTCAGGTTGGAGTCGGTGCACGCCTCCCACGTGATCGGCGGATGGTCGGCCCGGGCGCGGGACGGATCCTCGTCCGCCCGGGCGGTGGTCGCCACGGCACCGATCGCTACCAGGGCAATCGTGGTGGCCGTCGCCAGAATTCTCTTCATGCCAGCCTTTCGTGTCCGATTCGCCCCAATATGCTGAAGCGTGGACGGGCCGAAAGGGGGCCGCCCCCCCCGGGCGCCCCCCAAAAATGGGGGGTGAGCGGGGCCTGGGGACCAACAGGGGGGCCCCCCCCGG
>NZ_JBFBAD010000092.1:0-40105 GCF_040682075.1 Actinoplanes sp. NPDC051411
GGCGAGGGCGGTCTCGCCGGCCAGGTCGGTCACGCTGCGCACCCCGGCGGCCCCGGCCGGGCGGGCGCGGGGGCGGGGGGGGGCCCCCGCCGTTGCCCCCCCGGCCCAGCCCTGCCCCGTGCGTCAGCGCGAGGCGCCCGCCCGGCGCTTGGTCCACACGTCGAAGGCGACGGCGGCCAGCAGCACCGCGCCCTTGACCAGCATGACCTGCTCCGACGGGGCCCCGATGAGGCTCATGCCGTTGTTGATCACGCCCATGATCAGGCCACCGGTGATGGCACCGACCACCTTACCCACGCCGCCCTGCACCGCGGCGCCGCCGATGAAGGCGGCCGCGATGGCGTCGAGCTCGAACTGGTTGCCCGCCGTCGGGTTGGCCTGGTTGAGCCGGCCGGCGAAGATGATGCCGGCCAGCGCGCTCAGCACGCCCATGTTGACGAAGATCCAGAACACCACCGACTTGACCTTGACGCCGGAGAGCGTCGCGGCCTGCAGGTTGCCGCCGACCGCGTAGATCTGCCGGCCGAAGACCGCCTTCGTGGTCAGCAGCGAATAGCCGAGCACCAGGATCGCCAGCAGCACCAGCACCCAGGGCAGGTTGCGGAAGCGGGCCAGCTGCACGATCACGTACATGACGACCAGGGCCGCGACCACCAGCTTGCCGATGAACACCGGCATCGGCTCGACGCCCTGGCCGTACTTGACGCGGGCGCTGCGCGAGCGCCACTGCACGATCACGATGGCGACCACCGAGAGCACCCCGACCAGCACGCTGACCACGTCGGCGCCGCCGAGAGCGCCGAGCCCGATGTTGCCCAGATAGCCGTCGGTGAACCCGTTGGAGAGCGTGCGCACCGCGTCCGGGAACGGGCCGATGCCGCGGTTGCCCAGGACCATCAGCGTGATCGCCCGGAACAGCAGCATGCCGGCGAGCGTGACGATGAAGGCCGGGATGCCGAAGTAGGCCACCCAGTAGCCCTGCCACGCCCCGACCAGCGCACCCGCGAGCAGCGTGATGATGATCGCGACCGGCCACGCGATGTGGTTGTCGACCATGAGTTTGGCCGCCACCGCGCCGCTGACCGCCACCAGCGAGCCCACCGACAGGTCGATGTGCCCGGCGATGATCACCAGGATCATCCCGATCGCCAGGATCAGGATGTACGAGTTCTGCACGATGATGTTGCTGATGTTCTGCGGTGCCAGCATGTCGCCGTCGGTCAGGATCGTGAACAGCACCACGATCAGCACGAAGGCGATGTAGATACCGCTCTGCCGCAGGTTGATCGAGAACCCGCGGGAGCCGTTGCCGCCGGGCGACGCCGGCGGTGTCTCGTCCATCGCCAGGTCGGCGTTGGTCGGCGCGGCCGTCACGAGGTCACCTCCTGACTGGCGGTCATCAAAGTCATCAGGCCCTCCTGTGTCGCCTCGGCGCGCGGTACCTCGCCGGTGATCCGGCCGGCCGACAGCGTGTAGATGCGGTCGCAGAGGCCGATCAGCTCGGGCAGTTCCGAGGAGATCACCAGCACCGCCTTCCCCGCGTCGGCGAGCCGGTTGATGATCGTGTAAATCTCGTACTTCGCGCCGACGTCGATGCCGCGCGTCGGTTCGTCGAGGATCAGCACGTCCGGATCCGTGAAGATCCACTTGGACAGCACGACCTTCTGCTGGTTGCCGCCGGAGAGCTTGCCGGTGATGCTCGAGACGCTGGGCGCCTTGATGTTCAGGCTCCGGCGGTACTCCTCGGCGACCTTGTATTCCTCGTTGTCGTCGACCCATCCGCGGCGGGCCAGCTTCCCGAGGGCGGCCGCGGAGACGTTCCGCTTGATGTCCTCGATCAGGTTCAGCCCGTACCGTTTGCGGTCTTCCGTCGCGTAAGCGATGCCGTGCTGAATGGCCTCGCGCACCGACCGCAACCGGATCTCCTGGCCGTCCTTGATGACCCGCCCGGAGATGCCGGTGCCGAAGGCCCGGCCGAAGACGCTCATCGCCAGCTCGGTGCGCCCGGCGCCCATCAGCCCGGCCAGGCCGACGATCTCCCCGCGCCGCAGCGAGAGGTTGGCGTTGCGCACCAGCACCCGGCCGTGCTGGGTCGGACTGTGGACGGTCCAGTCCTCGATCCGCAGGATCTCGTCGCCGATGTGGGGCTCGTGCGGCGGGAACCGGTGGTCGAGGTCGCGGCCGACCATGCCGGAGATGATCCGGTCCTCGGTCAGCCCCTCGGACGGCAGCGTGGTGATCGTGCGGCCGTCGCGCAGGATCGTCACCCGGTCGGCGATCGCCAGCACCTCGTTCAGCTTGTGCGAGATGATCACGCAGGTGATGCCCTCGTCGCGCAGGCCGCGCAGCAGGTCGAGCAGGTGCGCCGAGTCCTCGTCGTTGAGCGCGGCGGTGGGCTCGTCGAGGATCAGCAGCTTGACCCGCTTGGACAGCGCCTTGGCGATCTCGACCAGCTGCTGCTTGCCGACGCCGAGATCGATCACCGGGGTGACCGGGTTCTCGTTCAGGCCGACGCGCCGCAGCAGCTCACCCGCCGCGGCGTTGGTGCGGTTCCAGTCGATCAGGCCCCGCCCGATCATGCTGGCACCGGTCTGTTCGTTTCCCAGGAATATGTTCTCGGCGATCGAGAGCATCGGCACCAGCGCCAGTTCCTGGTGGATGATGACGATGCCGCGGTGCTCGCTGTCGCGGATGCCGGAGAACCGGCACGGCTCGCCCTCGAAGGTGATCTCACCGTCGTAGTCGCCGTGCGGGTAGACGCCGGAGAGCACCTTCATCAGCGTCGACTTGCCGGCGCCGTTCTCCCCGCAGATCGCGTGAATCTCGCCGCGGAGCACCTCGATGTCCACGTCCGACAGCGCTTTCACGCCCGGAAAGGACTTCGAGATGCCCCGCATGTGCAGGATTGCCTCGCTCATTGACCCAGCTGAGCCGCGGTGTAGTAACCGGCGTCGACGAGTTCCTTCTTGTAGTTCGACTTGTCGACCACGACCGACTGGAGCAGCATCGACGGCACGACCTTCTTGCCGTTGTTGTAGTCGGTGGTGTTGTTGACCTGCGGCTTCTGGCCCTTCAGCACCGCGTCGGCCATGGCCACCGTGGTCTTGGCGAGCTGCCGGGTGTCCTTGTAGACGGTCGAGTACTGCTCACCGGCGATGATCGACTTGACCGAGGCGAGCTCGGCGTCCTGGCCGGTGACGACCGGGTAGGGCTGGGCGGCGGTGCCGTAGCCGTTGCTCTTGAGCGCCGACAGGATGCCGATCGACAGGCCGTCGTACGGCGAGAGCACGCCGTCGACCTTGGCCCCGCCCTTGTACGTGGAGGTCAGCAGGTCCTCCATGCGCTTCTGGGCGGTCGCCGGGTCCCAGCGCAGGATGGCGATCGTCTTGAAGTCGGTCTGCTTGCTCTTGACGACGATCGTGCCGTCGTCGATGTACGGCTTGAGCACCGTCATCGCGCCGTTGAAGAAGAACGTCGCGTTGTTGTCGTCCGGCGAGCCGGCGAACAGCTCGACGTTGAACGGGCCCTTGGCGGTGCCCTTGGAGCCGTCCGCGTTGAGCACCTTGAGGCCGGTCAGCAGCGAGGTGGCCTGCTGGACGCCGACCTTCTCGTTGTCGAAGGTCGCGTAGTAGTCGACGTTCGGCGTGTTGAGCAGGAGCCGGTCGTACGCGATGACCGGGATGTTGTTGGCCTTGGCGTTGTCCAGCTGGGTGGTCAGCGCGGTGCCGTCGATCGACGCGATGATCAGCAGCTTGGCGCCCCTGGTGATCTGGTTGTCGAGCTGCTGGGTCTGGGTCGGGATGTCGTTCTCGGCGTACTGCAGGTCGACCTTGTAGCCGAGCGCCTCGAGCTGCTTCTTCAGGTTGTCGCCGTCGCTGATCCACCGCTCGCTGGAGCGGGTGGGCATCGTGACGCCGATGAGGGCGCCCTGGTTGCCGGACGCGCCGGCCTGCTTGTCGACGGTCTTCTCGCTCGAGCCGCATGCGGCCAGCGCAACGGTCAGGAGGGCGGCGGAGGCCACGGCCCCCAGTCTGGCAAGTCTCATCGCGGCGGAACTCCAATTCACGGGGGTAAAGACGCCCATCGACTTCGGTGAGCCGGGGGCGCTGCAGTGGCGTCGAGTGTGAACGCTCACACTTGCCCTGTCAACGGGTTCCGGCAACGTTGCGGACACCTTGTTGAAACCGTCTGGGCTTGGCTTTTCCGCAGGCCGGTCGGCCTCTCGGCGGCCCCGGGCGCGACCGCGTTGTTATCGATAACAGATTCGGCACGATGTGCGGGCGGGTGCCTTGACAAGCCATCGAGAACGGCCGTTGGATGTTACCGGGAGGTAACGCCATGATCACGGGGTTCTTCGCTCTCGTCCTGGCCGTTCCGCTAGCGGTCCTCGGGCCGCCGGCCGCAGCCGTTTCGGAAACCTGCGCGGCGCCGGTTCCGAGCACGACCCAGCCCGGCTACGTCGTCGCCGATCCCCGCTGCGAGATCGACGGCACGCCGTTCGTCGCCCTCCCCGGCGCCCGCGACTACACGGGCATCCGCGCCGGGGCGGCCTACCGCATCGAGGTCCCGCAGCACTGGAACGGGCGGCTGGTCGTCTGGGCCCACGGCTACCGCGGCGACGGCACGACGGTCTATGTCGACAATCCCCCGCTGCGCGCCCACTACGTCGCCGACGGGTTCGCCTGGGCCGCGTCCAGCTATGCGACCAACGGCTACGACGTCGGGCAGGGCGTACGCGACTCGTTCGACCTGATCGACCAGTTCCGCCGGGTGACCGGCACCGCGGCCCGCTCGGCGCTGATGAGCGGCGCTTCGATGGGCGGCCAGGTCACCGCGGTGATAATCGAGAAGCATCCGCGCTCGTTCACCGGCGCCATGCCGATGTGCGGCGTCCTCGGCGACACCAGCCTCTTCGACTACTTCCTCGACGCCGACGCCACCGCCGCCGCGCTGACCGGCGTAAAGATCAGCTATCCGCTCCACCCCGGCGACACCTACCAGGACCAGTGGCGGGCCCAGGTCGCCCGGATGCTGCCGGCCCTCGGCGTGACCGCGGGCGCCCCGCCGGTCCTGACCCCCACCGGCCAGACCTGGTCGGCGGTCGTCGAACGGCGCACCGGCGGCGTACGGCCCGGCTTCGACGGCGCCTTCGCGTACTGGAACGCGGCCCGCTCGCTCGAACCGCTGTCCGACCTGCCGTTCCTGTTCGGCCTCTACCCGGGCCTGACCGGCGGCACCGAGAACATCGCGGCCGGCAACGTCGCCGGCAACCAGTTCACGCTCTACCGCTCGACCGACGGCTTCTGGCCCACCCCGGCCGAATGGAAGCTCAACGCCTCGGTCCTGCGGGTGCACCCGACCGTCCCGCCGTCGCCCGGCCTGTCCGGCGTTCCGCACGTCTACGGCCGCCCGACGATCCCGGTGCTGTCCCTGCACGACGTGGGCGACCTGTTCGTACCGTTCTCGATGGAGCAGATCTACGCCCAGCGCGTGGCCGCCAACAGCCGCGCGGGCCTGTTCGTGTCCCGCGCGATCCGCGGCGTCGGCCACTGCGACTTCACCCCGGCCGAACTCACGCAGGGCTTCGACGACCTGGTCCACTGGGTCGACTCCGGCCGGCGCCCGGCCGGCGACGCCATCCTCGACCGGCGCACCGTCGCCTCGCCGGCGTTCGGCTGCCGCTTCACCGACGGCCCCCACCAGTTCTTCGTCGCCCCCGCCTGCCCGGCCTGACGCGGTCACCACCCCCGGCAGGTCCTCTACCTACGTGCATTGCCGCCCACCGGGCCGGCTGCCGGGGCCTCGCCCGGTGGTCAGGCCGGTGCGCTGAGCGACCCGCCGTGCGAGGTGACGAGCGCGGAGGCCACCGCCGCGGCGTCCGCGTCGGCGACGTCGGCCGGATATTCCGGCAGCAGGTCGTCCCAGACGACCAGCCACGACCCGTACAGCTGGACCTGGCCCTCCGGCCGGGCGAAGAACCACAGGTGCAGATGCGCGGCGCCGTCACCGATGCGGTAGAGGTGGGCCCGCGAGATGTGCGGCAGCGCCTGCATGTGCCGGACGATGCGGGTGCCCAGCAGCCCCATCTCGGCGGCCAGCTCGTCGGGCAGATCCGCCATGTCGTAATGGTCGCGCGGGTACAGCATGAGCACCAGCGGCACGCCCACTCCCGGAATCCGGGCCAGCCGCCAGCGCTCGTTGAACCAGATGCCCTCGTCGCGCTCCCGGCACGGCCGGCAGTCGGCCGGGTCCTCGCCGTGCCGGGCCTTTTCCGGAAGCACCGGCGGTCGCAGCGGCGCGACGCGCAACCCGTCCGGTTCGAACGGGCTGATGTCCCATCCCGTCATACGCGCCAGCGGAAGCCGCCGCCCGGCGTCCGCCGCGGCGATCGCATGCCCATAGAACTCGTCCGGATCCAAAGCCACAGCGCGAAGACTAGCGTCCGGGAAGGAGGAAAGCCGGTGGCGGCCGCTGGTGTGCCATGTGGTCCGGGCGCTATCGGTCGACACGATCGGCAAGGACCGTGCGTCCGGCTTGGACCGGAATGCTCCCTGCGCTGATGGAACAAAATCGCAGCGCGCGTCCGAGTCTTGGCGTAAAAGGAATCGGATGACACTCGACGTTCCCGATGAAGTCCGAAGCACGGCGCTTGCCGACGGACACGCGGCATGGCTCGACGGTCTCCCGTCGCTCCTGGACTCCCTGGCCGAGGACTGGTCGCTGACGATCGGCGCAACGATGCGCGGCGGACACGCCGCTTTGGTCGTCGGAGCCACGCTCGCCGACGGAGCCCCGTCGGTCCTCAAGGTCGCGGTTCCCGGATATCGACGCCGGCTCGGCTTCGAGGCGACCGTTCTCGATCTCGATGCGGGGCAGAGCTGCGCACGCCTGATCCGCCGCGACCTCACCCGGGGTGCACTTCTGCTGGAAAGGCTCGGGCCGGCGATGTACGAGGTGGTTTCGGACCCTCGCTCGCAACACGACATGTTGTGCGACCTCGTCACACAACTGTGGCGCCCGCTCGACGACGACATCGACCTGCCGACCGGCGCCGACTTGGCACGTCGGATGCGGCACGTCATACCGCAGCTCTGGGAGGAGCTGGAACGACCATGTTCGAAAGCGACGATCGACGACGCCGTCGAATGTGCCGGTCGCCGCGAGCGCGCCTACCACCGTCGAACGTCGGTGCTCGTGCATGGCGATGTTCACGAGGCGAACGCCCTCCGGACCGACGGTGGCACCTTCAAGCTGATAGATCCCGACGGCCTGAGGGCGGAACCCGCGTGTGACCTCGGGACCATCGTCCGTTGCACCCCCGACGGCGGCGACGACTTACGGGTCAGAACGGAACATCTGGCCGCCCGGACCGGCGTCGACGCCACCGCGATATGGGAGTGGGGAACCGTCCATCGCGTGATCGGCGGACTGAACAGCGTGCGGATCGGCTTCCAGCCCTTCGGCGACCTCCTTCTCGCCGAGGCGGATCGCCTTACGCGGACAGGCTGACTCGTCGACCATCGGCCCGGAACTCAGCGGCCCGGAACTCAGCCGCCCGGGCCCTCACCGGCTGCCGTCGACCCGCTCCAGCCGGACTTCCAGACCGCCGACCGGCAGTGTCCCCGCCGGAATCCCGACCGGCGCGACGTCGGTGAGGGCGTCCGCCGTGCCGCCCGTCAGGCCGTTGACCGACAACCGGCCGCCGGGACACCACAGGGTCGCCTCGCTGATCGTGTCCCAGCCGGCGTCCGCCCCGCCGGGAGGACCGGGCAGGACGCCGGTCACACCTCGACGCCCACGACTCCGCCGCTCCTGACCGCGACGTACTTCTCCGGCCGGATCGTGATGACGACGCGGACGGCGGCGTCCTGGACGTCGTATTCGTTGCCGTAGCGCCGCTGCAGCGACTTGTAGAACGAGGCCTCGGCGTCGTCGTCCTCGACGCTCTCGACGACGCCGCGCACCTCCAGGAAGCGGTATTCGTCGTCCGGGTCGGCGATCGACAGCGCCACCCGGGGCTCGGCGCTGAGGTTGCGGAACTTCTGCCGGGTCTTGGTGTGGGTCATCCTGATGCGCGAGCCGTCCCAGTCGAACCACATCACGCTGGACTGCGGCGACCCGTCCGGGCGGACCGTCGCCAGGTGGGCGAAGTTGGGCTTCTCGAGCAGATCGGCGTGGCTCTCCGGTGGCGTCATGACCCCCAGTCTCCCTCAGAATGGGGCGATGACCGACTTCGACCCGGAAACCCGGCGCCGCTTCGCCGCCATCCAGGCCAACTGGGACGCGCGCACCCCGATCCACGTGGCCAGCCGGTTCTACGACGTCGGCCGGAAGGAGCCGGCCTCCTGGTTCGCCGGTTACGAGTGGGCCGACCTGGGCGACCTGACCGGCCGGGACGTGCTGCACCTGCAGTGCCACCTGGGCACCGAGACGGCCGCCTTCGCCGAGCGGGGCGCCCGCCGGGTGGTCGGCCTCGACATCTCCGGGACCGCGGTGGCCGAGGCCCGTCGCTTGGCGACGGCTCCGATCGAGTACGTCCGGGCCAACGTGTACGACGCACCCACCGCCCTCGACGGCGACCGCTTCGACGTGGTCTACACCGGCAAGGGCGCCCTCTGCTACCTGCCCGATCTCCCCCGGTGGGCGGGCGTCGTGGCGGAGTTGCTGCGTCCCGGTGGTCTTCTCTATCTCGTCGAGTTCCACCCTCTGCTGGTGTCGCTGGGCCTGGTCCCGTCCGGCCCGGACCTGCTGCTGCGCCACGACTACCTGGAGGGCCGCGGCGCTCAGCTCCGCGACGGCACCTACACCTACACCGACGGCCCTGCCCTCACGGAGTCCACCGAGGTCTACGAGTGGGCCCACGGCCTGGGCGAGGTCGTCAGCGTTCTGGCCGGCGCCGGTTTCCGGATCACCTCGCTGCGCGAGTCGGACGAGCTGCCGTGGCCGCGCTGGCCGGGCATGGTCCCGACCGGCACCGGCTTCTGGCGTCTGCCCGACGACGCGCCGCGCATCCCGCTGTTCTACGCGCTGGCCGCGAGCCGGCCGTGACCGCGTACCCCCGGGGTCAGCGGCCGGCCCCGGGGCGACCGAGGCGCAGCGCCGAGACCAGGAAGAAGATGCCGCCGAGAACGGCGTAGCCGGCGAGGCCGGCCAGGGAGGTCGAGGTCGAGGCCCCGACGATGAACGACGTCCCGGCGAGGACGGAGATGCCGCCGCTGAGCATCATCGGCCACTGACCGCCGAGGCGCCGCCGGCCGAGCCCGACGATCAGCTGCACGAGTCCGGCCACGACGGCCCAGGCACCCCACACGCGCTCGGCGGCCGGGATCCCCGACGCGCAGGCGATCGCCAGGCCGACGGCGGCGAGCGAGCTGATCGCGATGTTGACGTAGAGGGCGGTGGTCCGGGAGGAGCGGGAGTCGACGACCGCGGCGGCCACGTCGAACAGCGGATAGAGCACGAGCAGGGTCACGCTCAGCGGCCCGAGGTCGGACGCCGAGGCGAACAGCAGCGCGGCCCAGACGATCGCGAAACCGAACCGGACGAAGTACAGCCGTCGGAGACCGGCGGCGAGGCCGGGAGTGGCGGAAGCGAGGGTGGTCATGGCGCTCCTTACAGGTAGACTAACTAGTAACTCTACGGCCGAGCACCAGGATGCCCGCCGGAACGGCCCAGCGCAAGAGGAATGTGAGGTTTGTAAAGTGAACGCCGTGACATCGCCGGTACGTGAACGTCTGGTCGAGGCGGCCTCCGAGCTCTTCTACGCTCAGGGCCTCCGCGCCGTGAGCGCCGACAAGATCATTGAGCGGGTCGGCACCACGAAGGTCACCTTCTACCGGCACTTCCGCACCAAGGACGACCTGGTCGTGACCTACCTCCAGAAGCGGGCCGCGATCGAGCGCGAAGGCATCGGCGCCGCCATCGCCCACGCCGGGAACGACCCCGAGACCGCGTTCCGGCTGATCTCGGAGGGCATCGGGGCGGTCGCCTGCAGCCCCGGCTTCCGCGGCTGCCCGTTCATCAACGCCGCGGCCGAATACGCCGACCCCGACAGCCCCGTGCGCCGCATCGTCGCCGAGCACCGCGCCTGGTACCGGACGACGTTCGAGCAGCTCATCGCCCCCCTCGGCCTCCCCGACCGGGCGGCCGTCGCCGACGAGCTGATGCTGCTGCGCGACGGCGCCATGGTCGCCGGCTACCTCGGCGACCCGGCCGCGGCGGGCGGCGCCTTCCTGCGCGCCTGCCAAGCGGTACTCCGTAGGTAGACGACGTCGTCCAGCCCTAGGTTGAAAGAATGATCGCTCACCCGGGACTCCGCTTCGCCGACCACACCGTCACCGTGCCCCTCGACCACCGCCGGCCCGACGGCCCGACGATCGAGGTCTTCGCCCGCGAGGTGGTGGCCGCCGACAAGGCCGGCGACGACCAGCCGTGGCTCGTCTTCCTCCAGGGCGGCCCGGGTGGCAAGTCACCGCGGCCGGTGCGGGCCGAGGGCTGGATCGCCCGGGCCGTGAAAACGCACCGCGTACTGCTGCTCGACCAGCGCGGAACGGGCCGCAGCACGCCTCTGACCGCGCGTACGGTCGCCGGCCGCTCCCCTCGGGAGCTGGCCGGCCATCTCACGCATTTCCGGGCCGACAGCATCGTCGCCGACGCCGAGGTGCTGCGCGAACGCCTCGCCGGCGGCGCCCGGTGGGACACGCTCGGCCAGAGCTACGGCGGCTTCGTCACGCTCGCCTACCTCTCGGCCGCCCCGCACGCCCTGCGCAACTGCTACATCACCGGCGGGCTGCCGGGCCTCACGGCCACGGCCGACGACGTGTACGCCCGCACTTACCCGCGCGTCGCCGGCAAGAACGCCGAGTTCTACCGCCAGTTCCCCGGCGACGTCGCCGCCGTGCGCCGCATCGCCGACCACCTCGCCGGCACCGACGTCCGCCTGCCCGACGGCGACCGCCTGACCGTCGAACGGTTCCGCTTCCTCGGCAGCTCGTTCGGCATGAGCTACGGCTACGCCGAACTGCACTGGCTGCTCGATGAGGCATGGCACGGAGAGGAACTCTCCGCCACCTTCCGGTACGCGGCGATGACCGCGACCGGGTTCATCGACGAACCGCTGTACGCGCTGCAGGAATACATCTACGGCCAGGGTGACGGCGCCACCGGCTGGGCCGCGGCCCGGGCGATGGAGAAGCTCCCCGAGTTCGCCGCCGGCGCCACTCCCCTGCTGTTCACCGGCGAGATGATGTACCCCTGGATGTTCGAGCAGATCACCGCCCTCCGCCCGTTCGCCGGCGCGGCCGACCTGCTGGCCGCCACCACCGACTGGCCGGTCCTCTACGACACCGCCCGCCTGGCCGCCAACGAGGTCCCGGTGGCCGCCGCCGTCTACGCCGACGACATGTACGTCGACGCCGGCCTCTCCCAGCAGACCGCGGCCGCCGTGGGCAACGTCCGCACCTGGGTGACCAACGAGCACCAGCACGACGGCCTGCGCACCTCGGGCGAGCAGATCCTCGGCCACCTCATGGACATGACGGCGGGCCTCCGCTGAGCCCGATCACCCGCTGGTCACCCATCCGCGTTCCGGCGCCGAGGAAGAACTGGCGCTCCTCGGGGACATAGAGGACACCCGGTGCGAAACCCGGCCCGCACGGCTCGTATCGCTGGGTGACACCAGGCTCGGCCACTTCTCGTCGTCGGCCACGGCGGCGAAGAGGAATCCGCCGGCCGCGAAGTCCGCCCCGAGCTCGGCGTGCTGCGGCACCGTGAGCGCCGCCCGCCGAACCTGCGCCGTCCACACGGTCGCCGACTTCAACGCGCTCAGCGCCATCGCCATCGCCATGATCCGGGATCACGAGCCGGCCCGGCGACGCCGAACTCCACATCGTGCCCTCGTCACGCTTCAAATCGATCGAGCCGCACACCCCGGCCAACAGCGACGGCTACACCTATTCGAGCTGGCTGACGGACGCCCACGGCGGGACCGGGACCGGCTTCGCCGGTGATCGACCCTTCGGCGGGTCCGCTCCACGGATCTTGATCGTAGGATGCGTGCGGCTGTCGCGGCGTGGACTAAGAGGGACTCCGGATGAGATCGACATGGGTTCGGCTGGCCGGGCCGGTGCTACTGGCGTCCGGGCTCGCGCTGGCCGGATGCGGCGAACCGGCCAGGACGACGCGAACGAGCCCCAGCGCGGCTGCGGAGCCGGCTGCGGAGCCGGCTGCGGAGCCGGCTGCGGAGTCGGCGCCACCCCAGGTCGGCGAGGACCCCACGCCGGTTCCCACGCCGACCAAGCCGAAAGTCAGCAAGGCGACGCTGGACTACTTCGTGCAGGTCGCTCTCGTCGGCCGTGACGCCCACGACGGGAAAATCGCGATCTGGACGAACCCGGTCGCCCAGGTGCATCTCAGCGGCACCGTGAGCGCGGCCAGCCGAACCTGCGCCGACCAGACGGTCGCCGACTTCAACGCGCTCAGCGCCACCACCAAGCTCCAGATCACGAGCGGGCCCGGCGACATCGAACTCCAGATCGTGCCCTCGTCACGCTTCAAGTCGATCGATCCGCAATCCACGGTCGACAGCGATGGATTCACCCATCCGAGCTGGCCGCACGGCACCAACGCGATCTCCCGGGCGACCGTCCTGGTGGCGTCGACCGGAGTCTCGGCGAGCATGCGCTGCTCCCTGATCCGCCGGCAGCTCACCGAGGCGACGGGATTGCGGGACGGCACGACCGCCCACACGAGCAGCGTGTTCACCATCCACGCGGGCTCCTATCCCACAAAATACTCGGCGCTCGACAAACAGCTGATCAAGCTGCTCTACAGTGGCGCCATCCATCCCCTCGACGACCGAGAGGCCGTCACCCGCGAAGTGACCGTGACTTGATCCGGGCGCGCTCCGGGACGGCTTCTTGCTTGAACAGGAACGCCGGCGGTCACAGTCGGAAGGCGTGCCCGCGTAGTTGTCGGCCGGCCGTGTCGCGCGCGGCAGCCGCGCATCCTCCCTCCGCCGGCTCCCTCCGCCGGCCCGGACAGCGTCAGAGGGATTGGTAGCGGCCCGGGGTGGTGCCGAACGCCAGGCGGAACGACTCGATGAAGGCGCTCGGGCTGCGGTAGCCGCAGTCGGCGGCCACGCGGGTGACCGGGGAGCCCTCGGCCAGCAACTTGAGGGCGTGGTGCAGGCGGAGCTGGGCTCGCCACTGCGGGAACGTGATGCCGGTCTGTTCGCGGAAGAGGCGGCTGAGCGTACGGGAACTGGCGCCGACGGCGCGGCCGAGCTGCGGCAGGGAGCGGGGGTCGGCCGGGTTTTCCTCCAGGATCGCGGCCAGGTCGACCAGGCGCGGGTCGTGCGGGGCCGGGAGGCCGAGCGGGAGGGCCTCGACGCCGCGTAGTTCGTGCAGGGCGGCCTGTTCCAGGTGGTGGCGGTGGTCGCCGGTCAGTTCGCGGTCGTCGGTCAGCGCCCGGATGACCTCGCGGAGCAGGGGGCTCACCGAGAGCACGGTCGGGGTGTCGGGGGCGAGCGGGTTGGGCACGTCGAACTTCAGGCCGCGCATCTCGGTCGGGCCGTGGGCCTGGTGGGCGTGGGCGATGAAGGCGGGGATCCAGACCGCGCGGTTGGGCGGGACGACCCACGAACCCTTCTCGGTCGAGACCTGCAGGACGCCGCGGATCGGGTAGACCAGCTGGTGGACCGGGTGGCCGTGCCAGGCGATCTGCTCGCGGTGGACCAGCGAGTTGGCGGAGGGGGCGGCCATCGGACGGTCGGACGGGCCGACCGGCAGACCAGCGGACAGTTCGGCGGACAGTTCGGCGGACGGGTCGGCGGACGGGTCGGCGGGCGGGTCGGTGGGTTGGCGGGTTACCGACATAGTCCGGCAGATTATCGGAAGTCAGCAACGGGGTGGTTCGGGAAGATCGGGGGCGTGGGCAGACGGATATGGCTGTGGGGCGGCGCGCACGCGGTCGACGATCTCTATCAGGGGCTGGTGCCGGCGACCCTGCCGTACTTCGTGCTGGACCGGCACTACGGCTATGTGGCGGCGTCGGGACTGACCCTCGCGGCGGCGCTCGGGAGTTCGGTGCCGCAGCCGTTCGTGGGGATCCTGGCCGATCGCTACCGGCTCGGGTGGATGGCGGCCGCCGGAGTGGCAACGGCGGGTATCGGCCTCGGGCTGGCGGGACTGGCGTCCGCGTACGAAATGGTGTGGGTCCTGATTTTGATCTCGGGTCTGGGTGTGGCCATGTTCCATCCGGCGGCCGGGAAGGCGGCGCGGGAGGCGGCCGGGGACAGCGCGTCGGCGATGAGCATTTTCGCGACCGGCGGGAAGGTCGGGTTCTTTCTCGCGCCGGTGCTGGCGACGCCGGTTCTGATCCGGTTCGGGGCGCCGGCCACCGTGCTGTTCATCCCACCCGCGGTGGTGATCGCGGTGATTCTGCTGCGGCAGCACCGGGCCGGGCCGGCCGGACAGGTGGCCGGGCGGCGCGAGGGGGCCGACCGGTGGCTGCTTTTCGGCACGCTGACCGCGATCGAGGTCGTGCGGTCGATGACGTTCTTCGGGATCAACACGTTTCTCGAGCTCTACTGGATCCGCTACCTGCACCTGGGCAAGACCGCGGCCGGCGCCGGCCTGGCCTGCTTCCTGGCCGGCGGCGTGGCCGGCACGCTGCTCGGCGGCCGGATCGCCGACCGGTACGGGATGGTCCGCACGACCCAGTTCGGTGCGCTGGTCGCCCTGCCGTTCCTGATCGCCCTGCGGCTCAGCACCGGCCCGGTCGCCCCGCTGATCTGCGCGGTCGCGGCCGGCGTCGCGCTCAACATCCCGTTCGCGGTGCTGGTCAAGCTGGGCCAGGACTATCTGCCCGGCCGCCCGGGCACCGCCGCCGGGGTGACGCTCGGCCTGGCGGGTGAGCATCGGCGGCCTGATCGCGCCGGTGCTGGGCGTGATCGCCCAGCACCGGGGACCGCAGGGCGTGCTGACCGTCCTCTGCGTGACGCCGGTCGTGGCCTTCGTTCTCGGGCTGGCCCTGAGGGAGCCGGCGGCTCAGGTGTTGGCGACGAAGGTCGGGAAGCTCTGAGCGAACTCGCCGACCTTGTCCGCCTTGACCGCCGCCATCAGCTGCTTGCTGGCGTCGCTGAGCGTCTCGACCTCGCCGAGGCCGGCGACCGACTCGGGGTGGAACTTGCCCTCGTTGGTCTTGAGGGTGACCAGGTTGTCGGGGCGGATCGCCTTCATCGCGAAGACCCAGTCCTCGAGCGAGATGCCGCCGCTGTCGACGGTCATCGCCTTGCCGAACGCGCCGAGCAGGCCCGGCAGCTTGGTCGGCGAGTCGAGGCCGTCCTTCACCGCCTGCTGGAGGAGCGCCTTGAGGAACTGCTGCTGGTGGCGCTGCCGGCCGTAGTCGAAGTCCTTGTTGGCGAGCAGGTCGCGCTGGCGTACGTAGTCGAGCGCCTCGTTCGGCGTCAGACAGTGGTTGCCCTTGGAGTAGAACCACGGCGTCACGCCCTTGATCGCGTGGTTCAGCGTGCCGTCCTTGTTGATGACGAACGGCTTCGCCCTCTTGCCGGTCTTGTCGTCCTCGCCGATGTGGATCGAGGTGGTGTCCTCGTCGACGTACATGCAGACCTTGCCGAGCACCTTGACCACGTTGCGGAAGCCGGTGAAGTCGATGATCGCCCCGGCGTCGGGGGTGATCCCGGTCAGGTTCTTGACCGTCTGGGTGAGCAGGTCGAACCCGTGCGACATGGCGGCGTCGCCGGCCAGCCCGCGGCTGCCGAAGAAGAACGCCGAGTTGATCTTCTGCTGGCCGCCCTCGAACGACTGGTTGCCGTTGTTGTAGGCGGGCACGTCGACCAGCAGGTCACGCGGGATCGACACCAGGTACGCCTGCTGATGGTCGGCCGAGATGTGCATGATCATGATCGAGTCGGACCGGGTGCCGTCGGTCGCCGTCGCGTTCGGGCGCTGGTCCACGCCGACCAGCAGGATGTTCTTGGCGCCCTTGATGTCGGCGTGCTTCCTGGTCGCGGTCGAGCCGAGCAGATCCTGCTGGGCCACCGACTTGGTGGCGGCGGCCAGGCCGGCCTGCACCGCGAACAGCGAGCCACCCCCTCCGACCAGCAGAACCAGGCCGAGACCGATGGTCCAGCGGGTCCAGACGGGCGACCGCCGGGACCGGACGGGCGGACGGCGGCGGCGACGTCGGGCGTTGCGATACGGCAAGACTCTTCTCCCCAGCGAGGCGGTTCGTCACTGATGTCACGGATTTGATCCGCCCGCGGTTCGACGCCGCGAGGATTTTTCGGCTGCGACAAGTGCTCGCCTGCCGCACCCTCTGACGCTGCCCGTTGTTAACCCCCGCGCCGCCCGCCCCTCCTAATTTCGACCCTCATGTCCCCTGAGGTCAGCGTCGTGATCCCGACGTGCAACCGCCCCGACCTAGCCACTCGCGCGGTCACCAGCGCCCTCGGGCAGACGCATGCGGATCTCGAGGTCGTCGTCGTCATCGACGGCCCCGATCCGGCGACCGAGGAGGCGCTGGCCGCGATCCCGGACGCCCGCCTGCGGGTGCTGCCGCTGCCCGAACGGGGCAAGGCGCCGAACGCGCGCAACCAGGGTGCCCGCGCGGCGACCGGACGGTGGACGGCGTTCCTGGACGACGACGACGAGTGGCTGCCGGCCAAGCTCGACGTCCAGCTCAAGCTGGCCGCGACCGCGAAACGCCCCTCCCCGGTGGTGGCGACCCGGCTGATCAGCCGCACGCCGCGCTCGGACACGGTGATGCCGCGCCGGCTGCCCGCCCCGGGCGAGCCGCTGAGCGAATACTTCACCGTCCGTAAGGGCCTGTTCTACGGCGACGGCTTCATCCAGACGTCGACCATCATGGCGCCGACCGAGCTGGTCCGCCGCGTCCCGTTCACCGTCGGGCTGCGCCGCCAGCAGGAACTCGACTGGGCGCTGCGGGCGACCGCGCAGGACGACGTCGAACTGCTCTACGCCGACGAGCCGCTGGTCCTCTGGCACCAGGACGAGGACCGCGAACGCATCAGCCTGGAGAACCCGTGGGCCGAGCAGCTGGACTGGCTGCGCGCCAACCGCACGCTGTTCACGCCCCGGGCCTATTCCGCGTTCACGATGAGCGTGCTCAGCTCGATGGCCGCCCCGACCCGCAGCCGGCAGGTCTTCGCCGAGCTGCTCCGCGAGGCGCGCACCGGCCGCCCGGGCGCCATCGACTACCTGACGTTCCTGCAGATCTGGACCATCCCGCCGTCGGTGCGGCACACCCTCCGCGACAAGATCGTCGGGCGGCGCACGGCACCCGAGGCCGAGACCCCGACGACGGCCGATGTCGCCTGACAACCGGGTCGTCATCTGGCGCAGCGCCCTGCTCTCGGGCTCGGAGACGTTCGTCCGCAACCACGGCGACCACCTGACCCGGTGGACGCCGGCCTACCTCGGGGCGACCCGAACCGAGTCCCCGCTCGCCCGCGAGACCGACGTCATCGCGTACCCCTGGGAGAGCGACCGGCTCGCCTTCCTCCGCCTCCGCCTGACCGGCGAGTCGCCGCGGCTGCGGCGACTCCTCGCCGTCGCCCGGCCCGACCTGGTGCACGCCCACTTCGCCGGCGACGGCTGGCTGGTCAGCGACTCGGCCCGCCGGCTGGGGGTGCCGCTGATCGTGACCACGCACGGCCACGACGTCACCCGGCAACCGGACAGCGACGGGCTCAAGGGGGTGCGCTACCGGCGCAACCTGCGCTCGGTCTTCGACCGGGCATCCCTGATCATCGCGGTGTCCGAGGTCATCCGGGAACGCGCCATCGCCCGAGGGGCTGATCCTTCCCGCGTACGCGTCCACCACACCGGAGTCCCCGTCCCGCCCGCTCTCCCCTCGGTCTCCCCGTCGTGGGACGTCACCTTCATCGGCCGCTTCGTCGACAAGAAGGGGGCAGACGACCTGGTGGCGGCGCTGGGGAAGCTCGGGCCCGCCCGCGCCCTGTTCATCGGCGACGGCCCGTTGCGCCCGCAGGTCGAGGCCCAGGCCCGTTCGCTCGGTGTCGACGCGACGTTCACCGGCGCTCTGCCGCCGGCCGAGGTCACGTCACGGTTGGCGGCGTCCCGCATCCTGGCCGCCCCGTCCCGCACGGCGGCCGACGGCGACACCGAGGGCCTGCCGACCACGGTGCTCGAGGCCGGAGCGCTGGGGGTGCCGGTGGTGTCGACGTTCCACAGCGGCATCCCGGAGGCGGTCGTCGACGGGGTGACCGGTCTGCTCGGCGGCGAGCGGGACGTGGAGGCGCTGTCGGCCAACATCGGCCGGCTGCTCTCCGACGAGCCCCTGCGGGAGCGGCTGGGCCAGGCGGCCCGCGCCCACGTCGCGTCGAACTTCAACCTGGCCACCCAGTCCCGGCGCCTCGAGGACCTCTACGACGAGGTAGTGGCGAACCGCCTTCAGCGCTTGTGAGCCCGTCTCGCGGCGGTTCGACGTCCGCGATGCCGCGCGACTCGACCTCGCCGGGGTAGGTCTCGAGCGGGCGTTCGGCAAGAACCTCACGCATAAGGCCGGCCTCGAACTCGATGGCAGCCCGATCGACTCGGAAATGGTGACGTCGGTGGTTGGAACTGTCCGAATGCGTGCCGCTGATCGAGGGCCGGATCAGAGGTCGCCGGGGGTTCTGGTGGCTGCGAAGTGTGCGACGGCGTTGAGGACTTGTCCGAGGAAGTCACGTAGGTCCGTAGCGACGGGTTCGAAGCCGGTATCGGTGGAGGCGTCGCGTGAACGGTGCACCGTGTTGTCGGGGCCGATGGCGTAGAGGATTCCGCCGCCGTCGCTGGCGAAGACCGTGCCGGTGTTGCCGTCGCGCAAGAGGACGGGGCCGTCAGCGAGTTGGGCGACGACGAGGTCGAGCGGGTGGATGAAGAACCCGTTTCCGATGTCGGACATGGTGACCTCTTTGATCACCTGGTAGAAGGCGGTCAGGTCGGGTGGAGTGTTTTGGTTTGCCGGAGTGGCGTCGGGCGAGCTCTGGTCGGGGTCGGCCAGGACGACTTCGTTCTCGCCGGGCGGGAACGGGTAGTAGGTGTCGAACGCGGACAGGACGAACTGCAGGTGCGCGGTGATGTCTGCGGCCCACGTGCGGACCCAGGGCGGGTCGAGAGCGTCGGCGTTCATTGAGATTTCCTGTCGTTCGAGAGGACGGGGCTGATCGCGGTCGAGGAGCGTGTGCTGAGGTCGGCGGCGTAGCCGGCCCGGTCGCCGGCTGAGATCTGTTGCCAGCGGCCGGCGGAGTTGACGCTGATCCCGAGGTTTCGGGCCAGGATTGCGGCGGGGATCTCGGTGGCGAGTTGGAGGCGAGTTGAGTCGTTCGGCGCTGATGGGCCGGCCGGGCTGTCCTCCGGGGAACAGCCAGCCTGACGGGGCGGCTGCGCCGATGGTGGCATCCGAGGGGCTCCGCCCGCTGATCCGGTCGCCGGCCTGCTTTACTCGGGCCCCATGGACGTCGGCAACATCGCGGAGCTCAACACCTTCCTCGTGCTGGACGCGATCCGGGCCCGCGGCGCGGCCACCCGCAGCCAGCTGGGCCGGGAGCTCGGCCTGTCCGACGCGTCGATCAGCCGGATCGTGAAGCGGCTGCTCGCGAGCGGGATCATCGACGAGGCGCCGGGGGCGACCGCGATCCGGGGGCGTACGCCGTCGATTCTGCGGTTCGTCGGGCCGGTCGGCGGGGTGATCGCGGTGGATCTCGGGGGGACGCTGTGCCGCGGAGCGCTGGCCGACCTGGCCGGCAGCACGGTGGCCGAGGATTTCCGGAGTGCCGGGGAGGGGCCGGACGCGGCGGCGAGCCTGCTGGGTTGTGTGGCCGCGCTGCGGGAGGCGGCGGGCGGGCTGGGGATGCCGGTGCGGGCGGTCGTCGTCGGGATTCCGGCGCTCATCGACCCGGTGAGCGGGCTCGCGACGGCCGGGCCGAACGTGCACTGGCAGGGCTTCGACCTGCTCGACCGGCTGCGGCGGGAGCTGGCCGAGCCGTTCGAGGTGGACAACGACGTCAATCTGGCCGCGCTCGGTCAGGCGTGGCGGGGGGCCGGGCGGGGCGTGGGCTCGTTCGTCACGATGTCGCTCGGCACCGGGGTCGGGGGCGCGGTCGTGCTCGACGGGCATCTGGTGCGGGGGCGCCACAACGCGGGCGGGGAGATCGGCTATCTCCCGATGTCGCGGGGGCGGCGGGCGTCGCTGGAGGATGTCGTGTCGGGGCGGGCGCTGCACGCGCGGGCGGCGGCGTTGCTCGCCGAGGGCGTCGAAAGCTCGCTGGAGGCGGCGACCTTCGAGGTGGCTGATCTTTTTGCCGCCGCCGCGGGCGGCGACCTTCTGGGCCGTACGGTGGTGGACCGTCTCGTCGGCGACGTCGCGATGGCGGTCGCCGCGGTGGCGGCGGTGGTCGATCCGGAGCGGGTGATCCTCGACGGCAGCATCGGCCGGGCACTGGAGCCGTGGCTGCCCGCGGTGCGCGACGCGGTCGCCGCCCAGGTGTTCGCCGCGCCCGAGGTCGTCGTGTCCGATCTGGGCCGGGACGCCACGATCACCGGGGCGGTGGCGCGGGGGCTCGCGGTGGTGTCCGAACTCGACGCGCCGACCCCCCTGTCCCGCCTGCGTAAGGGCTGAACGGACCTCTTGTGGCCGTCCAAGGTCGACACCTATAGTTCGGCCAGGATCGATTTTTTCAGGCTGAAAAGAAAGAGCCGAAAGAAGGCCCGGGTTGACATCGAAACGTGGCATCAGCGGATTAGCCCTCCTCCTCGTCGTGTCCTCCGGCTTGATCGCCACGCCCGGCGTGGCCACAGCGAGCTCCACCCCCGGCGGCCTGCAGACTCTCGGCCTGCACGGCTGGCAGGTGCAGACCACCTCCCCCACCACCACCTGGACCACCGGAACCGGCGCGACCCAGCGCGCCGCCGACATCTCCGACCCCCGCTTCGCCCCGAGCGGCTGGCTCCCCGTCACCCCCGACGACGGTGGCGCGCCCGGCACCGAGGTCGAGGCCCTCGTCCAGAACGGCATCTGCCCGGACGACGCCGCGCTGCAGCCGGTCAACCAGCGCACCGGCGACCCGAAGAGCATCTACTACTCGACCAACATGCAGTCGTGCTTCGGGCCGCCGGCGACGGACGCGGGCGCCAACACCAACCCGCTGTTCAACGTCCCATGGTGGTACCGCACGACCTTCAGCGGCCACCCGGAAGCGAACACGCGGCTGGTCATCAACGGCGTCGTGGGCCAGGCCGACGTGTGGGTCAACGGCACCGAGGTCGCCACCCAGGCCACGGTCACGGGCGGCTACGCGAGCTACACCTTCGACGTCAGCGACCTGCTGCGCGGCGGCACCAACGCGATCGCCTTCGAGGTCTTCCCGAACAACCCGTCGACGATGCTCACGCTCGACGACGTCGACTGGAACCAGATTCCGCCGGACAACAACACCGGCATCCAGTTCCCGGTCCAGCTGCACACCTCGGGCACGTTCGGGGTGACCAACGGCTACGTCACCCAGAACGACAGCCCGGACATGAGCTCGGCCGCGCTGACCGTGCACGCCGACGCCACCAACAACACGTCGTCGGCCAAGCGGACGACCGTACGCGCCGTGATCTCGCCGCCGGGCGGCGCACCGATCGTCGTCGCCCAGGAGGTCACCGTCCCGGCCGGCGCCACCCGGACGGTGACGTTCAGCCCGAAGGACTATCGGCAACTCACCATCCGCCACCCCCGGCTGTGGTGGCCGTACCAGATGGGCGGCCAGCCGCTCTACACCTTGCGGGCCAGCGTCGGCGACGACAACGCGGCACCGGTCGAGTTCGGCATCCGCACGATCACCTCGTACCTCACGGCGGCGTCGGCGCAGGCGCCGCAGGGCGTCCGGGTCTTCGAGATCAACGGCGTGCCGTTCGATGTCCGCGGCGGCGGCTGGGCCGAGAACCTGTTCCTGCACTACTCGGCGGCCGACCTGGACAACCAGCTCACGCTGATCAGGAGCATGGGCCTGAACACGATCCGCACCGAGGGCAAGGAGATGCCGCAGGACTTCTACGAGACCATGGACCGGGCCGGCATCATGCTCGACCCCGGCTTCCAGTGCTGCGACAAGTGGCAGCCGTCGAGCAGCGGCCGCGGCGTGACCGCGCAGGACTTCCACATCATGTACGCCTCGTCGCTGGCCATCGGCGAGCGCCTGCGCGACCACCCGAGCGTCACCAGCTTCAGCTGGAGCGACAACGCCCCGATCAACGAGCAGGAGGTCGCCTCCCTGCAGGGCTTCGCGCAGGCCGGGTTCCAGGAGCCGATCATCGCCTCGGCCGAGTACAAGGGCAGCGGGATCCTCGGCCCGGCGGGCGAGAAGGAGGGCCCGTACGACTGGGAGCCGCCGGACTACTGGTTCGACACGACACACTCGAGCAACAGCGGGGTCGACAACGACTCGTCCCAGACCAACGTGGGCGGATCGTGGGGCTTCGACAGCGAGCAGGGTTCGGGCGACACCGTGCCGACGATGGACTCGCTGCGGCGGTTCATGTCACCGGCCGACCAGGCCACGCTGTGGCAGCAGCCGGACGCGCATCAATACCACACGAACTACGAGTCGACCGCGGGCCAGCACAACGGCTACTCGTTCGGCACGCTGTACAACCTGGACACCGCGATCCAGGGCCGGTACGGCTCGTGGGACAGCCTCCAGCAGTACGTGCAGCAGGCGCAGGTGCAGAACTACGAGAGCACCCGGGCCCAGTTCGAGGCGTACCTCGACCACTGGAACAACTACCCCACCCCGTCGACCGGCACGATCTACTGGCAGATGAACAAGGGCTGGCCGTCGCTGCTGTGGAACCTCTACAACAACGACTACGACGAGGCGGGCGCGTACTTCGGGGCCAAGAAGGCGAACGAGAACCTGCACGTCCTCTACGCCCCCGACGACGGCACGGTCACGGTCGACAACCTGACCGGCGTCCGGCAGCCGGGGCTCACGGTCGAGTCGCTGGTCCACGACCTCAGTGGAAAGATCCTCGACACACGCTCCTCCCACCCCTTCGACCTCGCGTCGCAGGGCGTCGTCAACCGGATCCTGACGCCCGGGGTCCCCACCGCGACCCAGGTCTATTTCGTCGAGCTGATCCTGCGCCAGGGCGGCAAGGTCGTCGACCGCAACGTCTACTGGCGCTCGACCCGGCCCGACGTCGTCGACTGGGCCGCCACCGAAGGCAGCCCGCAGGCCAACAACGGTGAACCCCTGTCGCAGTACATGGACATGACCGCGCTGAAGAGCCTGCCGTCGACCGACCTGTCGGTGAGCGCTTCGACCTCGCCGCGACCGGACGCGAACGGCCGGCTCGTCACGACGATCACCGTCGCCAACCCGTCCTCGAACAAGGCGGTCGGGTTCTTCGCCCGGGCCGACGTGCGGCGGGGCGACGCCCACGGCAATCTTCAGAGCGGCGACAACGAGGTGCTGCCGGTCGACTGGAGCGACAACGACGTCACGCTCTGGCCGGGCCAGTCCGAGACGCTGACCGCGACCTACGGCGCGGACCAGCTCAAGGGCGCCACCCCGCTGGTCACCCTGGGCGGGTGGAACGTTCCCGACCGTACGGTGGTGGCCGGCCCGGCCCACGCCCCCGGCACGTCGTTGTTCGGAACCGCGGCCGGGCACCCGCTGGTCACCGGCAGCGCGACCGCCGGACCGGGCGCGCCGTTCCACAGCCCCGACACGTCACAGCACGCGGCCACCGGCCCGGCGTGGACGATCACGTCGGCCACGTCGACGGCCTTCACGCAGGGGGACGCGGCCGACGCGTACACCCTGACCGTGACCAATTCGGGCCCGAGCCCGACCGACGGCACCCCGGTGACCGTGACCGACGTGCTGGATCCAGGCGTCAGCCTGGTCTCCCTGGCCGGCGCCGGGTGGACCTGCGACACGTCGAACGCCCCCACGCTCACCTGCACCCGGGCCGACGTGCTGCCACCGGGCCAGGCCTATCCCCCGCTGACCCTGACCGAGAAGCTGGGCGCGCGGGCCGGCTTCGGCACCCAGGACTCGAACGCCGGGCCGCACGTCACCAACGCGGTCGCCGTCGCCGGCGGCGCGCCCGGCAACCCGTCGGCCTCGATCGCCCGCGAGACCCCGGTCGCCGGGGTGCCCAACCTGACCGCCGACAACGCCGTCGACGGCGCCTTCCGGCAGGGCGACGCGAGCGACCGGTACGAGATCACCGTCATCAATCAGGGCGGCGCGGCGACCACCGGCGCCCCGATCGTCGCGAAGGTGACCCCGCCGGCCGGGGAGACCATCACGGCCCTGTACGGCAGCGGGTGGACATGCGACCTGAGCACCTGCTCCCGCGGCGACGCCCTGCCGGGCAACAACGGCGAGGCACCGCCGATCACGGTCGTGGTCAGCGTCGCGGCGAACGCCCCGGCCTCCGGCAGCGAGACCGTCGTGGTCTCCGGCGGCGGCGAGACGGCGGCCCCCGCCACGGTGGCGGCCGCGACGACCATCGCGGCGGCGGCCCCGGGCGGCCCGGCGGGAACCCTGACGGTGACCAGCCGCTCCACCGGCTCCTTCGCCCAGAGCGACCAGGCCGACCCGATCACGCTGACCGTCTCCAACCCGGCCACGGCCGCACCGAGCACCGGCCCGGTGACGGTGGTCGACTCGCCGCCGGCCGGGCTGCTTCCGGTACGGATCGGAGGCCCGGGCTGGACGTGCAGTCTCGCGCCGCCGACCCTGCCCGGCCCGGTGAACACGTTCCCGCAGGCGCCCGGCTGCTCCCGGTCCGACACGCTGGCACCCGGCGCGTCGTACCCGCCGATCACGATGACCGTGGCGGTCGCCGACAACACGCAACCCCAGGTGACCAACGTGGCCACGGTCAACGGCACCAGCGGCAGCGCCCCGATCACGGTCGGCCTCCGGCCGCGCCTCGCGGTCACCGGGGTGCCGGTCGCCGGGGGCATCCGCTACGCCCCGTTCACCCGCACCGGCCAGTACGCCGTTCTGGTCGCCAACGAGGGCTTCGCGGCCACCCGGGGCACGGTCACGGTCGCCCTCGACCTGCCGGCCGGCCTCACCCCGACCGCGATGTCCGGCACCGGCTGGACGTGCCGGGCCTCCACAGCGACCTGCACGACCAAGCCCGGCGTCACGCTGGCCGCCGGTTCCCAGTCGGCGATCACGGTCGACGTGGCGGTCGCGCGGGACGCCCCACAGAGCCTGGAGACCTTCGTCCAGGCAACCGGAGGCGGCCAGGTGACCCCGCCGCCCTTCAACCACTACAACACACTCGGCAACGGCGGCGAGTACGTGATCCCCACGTACGTCACCGCCCACTGACCGTCGGGGGCGCGGGCACCGGCCCGCGCCCCCGGCCGCCGCGGCAAGCAATTCGGCACGGGATCGCGCGACGGCGATGCGGGCAGCGGTCATGTCCCGCGGTCGGCCGGTCGTCGCACTCGGCGAACGTGCGGGCCCCGAGCGCGACCGCGTCGGCGGCTAGTGTTCCGGAGCGCACGGCGGTGGCCAGCCCGGCCGCGACGGGTTGCTGCACCTGCCGTCGTAGCCGCAGCCTTGGATGCGGTAGCGGCGCATCACCCGAGCCATTTTCTTGCGGTTGACCCGCTGCCCTTCCTCATGCAGCTCGGCGGTGATCCGCGGGACCGGTAGAAACTGTCATGACGGCCGTGCACGACCCGGATCCGGCCGCCGAGAGCCGCGGCCGCGGCGTCACAAGCGGCCCGGTCGGACGCGGGCGCCTTCCAGGACCGGGCGAAGTTCAGGATCCGGCACAACCTCTTCACGCCGTAGCGTGCCTGTTGGTCGGCGACGACCTGCAAGCGGTTCATCAGCGCGTTTCCCCGGCGAAATACCGGGCCGCCTTGTGCGGGATGTCCCGTTCTTCTTCCAACTCGCGCACCCGCCGCCGGGCCCGCCCGTGCAGGCCGAGACCGGTACAACGCCACCGCATCGGCTCCGCACCCGATCGCGTCTATTTCCGCACGCGGGTTCTCGTCGAATTCATCCGGACATGCGAACAACTGAGGCGAATACCCGGCATCCCGTACGCTTGCCAACCGTGCCAACCCAACGCATCTCACGCGGCAGGCTTTCCTCCGGGTCCGATAGTGCCCAGGCCCGCTCAGCCGAGGTCCGCGCTGCGCTCCTCAGTGAGGCAGTGCGGACATTCTTTGCGGAACAGCTTCATAAACTGGGCCTTTCTTATGATCAGGTGGAGGCTCAGGGGCAGGCTGACCTCAAGACTTCTCTGGCGATGGTCAATGACGCGCTGCGGCATCCCGGCTCCTTCGGCACGGTCGCCGTTGACGTCACACCCTCGCACCGGGTCTGGCGGAGAGGACAGGCTCGAGAGGTCGCCACGATCGGGATCATGCCGGCGCTTCTCGAGGCGAAGAAGCACATTGAAAGCCGGTTGACGAGAGAGCCTCCCCGTATCGGCCTTCCCGGCCCTGGGATCGATACGCTGGCCAAGGGCCTTGGCATCATCGGGATCGCCGCTTTTGCAATACTGTTTGCGGCCTACTATCAGTTTTATTCCACCGTAGGCATCAAGCCGGAAGACATCGGAGTCGGCTATACCTACGTCGTGACCCGCTCGATCGGCATGCTCTTCGTGTTGATCGCCGCCGCCGCATACGTCGGATATCCGGTGGCGATGAGCGCCATGGGGCGCCGTCGCCGACTCAGATCGGGCAAGCCGCCACCGCGGATGTCGAACAGCCGCACGGCGCTGATCGCTGTCACCCTGGTGGCTTATGCGTGCGGAACCATCTTGCTCATCTTTCGCCATCGCGGCTCCAACGCGGTATTCGTCGGCATGGCAGTCGTGTTCTTTCTGCTTGGGACTATGGCACTGGTGCAGTGCTTTGTAAGGAACCTGTCCTCCCGGCTCTATTACCTCACGACGGTTGCTATCGTCCTGCTCGGGTTCGCGGTCGGCCTGGCTACGTACGCCCACGACCTGGGCGAGAGGGTCAGACGAGGAGGCGAGGCCAGCCCCGTCATGCTATTAGGCGCGCCGCTTCTGGACGTACAGGCGCGGTACGTCTCCGTCCAATGGATCGGCCCGCCGGGTCAGCGCCCGGACACCTTGTTCTCCGGCTCCGGACCCATCTGCGTTATCGATCTCGGGCGCAACGCGTCGACCGCTTACATGCTCACCACGGGACGCGGGCCGGGCGATATCGGTCGGTGGGATCTCGTTTATCTGCCGATCACTATGGTCGCTGTCTCGGGCGCGTCTTTGCCGGACTGCCGCGATCCGGTGATTGCCGGCTGACGGTCGAACCCGCCCGCACAGCCCGGCCGGGTCAGCCCTTCAGTTTGCGGAGCGCGCGCTTGGCCGCCCGCAACCCGCCGTACGACGCCTTCGCCGCCTTGCCCGGCAGCGTGGCCATCAGCATCGTGTTGACGCGGCGGACCCGCTTCAGTTCCGCCTCGCGCGCCCGCAGCATCTTCTCGTACCACTCCTGTTTGGCCCGCGCCTCGCCCAGCTCGAGGGTCAGCCGGTCGCGTTCCATCAGCGCCTCGCGCAGGTCGGGCGCGGGCCGCTCCGGCTCGAGCGCCGGGAGCTCGGCCGGCGGGAGGCCGGCCATCGCCGCCAGGAGGGCGGTCAGCTCGGCCTGGTCGGCCGGCGCGGGCCAGAGGTACGCGTGTCCCTCGCGGATCATCGTCGCGGCCAGCCGGGCCAGGGCCGCCGTTCCGGGCCGTACGGGCGGGACCAGCGGGGTGCGCGTGCCGTCGGGCGCGACCACGATCCGGTCCGCGGGTACGCCGGCGTCGGGGCCGCTCTGCCAGGCGGCCAGGAGTTCGCGCAGGGCGGGCAGGTCGCGCCGGAGCGAGGCGGCCAGGAGTAGCTCGTCGAGGGTCGGGCCGGTCGGCAGGTCGCCGGTGATGACGGCTTCGCCGGCGATCGCCTGCGGCAGGCCGGGGGCGGGCGCGTCCGACGGGCCTTGCGCCAGGACGACCCAGCCGCATGCGAGCTCGGCGCCGATCCCGGCCCGCAAGGCCCCGGCCGCGATCCGCCCCGGGTCGGCAAACGCCCCGGAACCAGACGGGTCAGCAGGCGCGGCGGACCGGGACTGGTCGAAAGCGGTGCGGATCGCGGCGGTGGCCCAGCCCCGCACGGAACGGTCCGCCAACACTGAGGTGCTCACCAACAGCGAAGGCTCACCCGCGGCCGGGAAGGCGCCATAGGAAGCCCGCACCTCCAACCCCAGCGCCCCCAGCGCCGCCCCCAGCAGCTCGGGCGACGCCGGCCGGGTCAGGTCGTACTCGTCGGCGCCGTCGCCCCAGTCGGAGTCGGACGGTGACGGCGGCAGCGCGAGCATCCGGTGCAGCCCGAACAGGTTCTCGACCCCGAGCAGCAGCCGGCCGCCGGGGGCCAGCACCGACACCAGCCGGGCCAGGTCGTCGGCCCACGACGTCCCGGCCGCCTCGTCCTCGGCCGAGCGGAGCCGCCCCAGCCCGTCCAGCGCGATCACGGTGTCGAAGGCGGGCGCGGCGGCCAGCTTGTCGAGGCTTCCGCAGAGGACGGTCGCGCCGGGGAGCCGCTCGGCCAGGAAGTCGGCGTCGGCCAGCCCTCGGACCAGCAAGGTCAGCGGGGACGAGGGCACCGAGGCGATCAGATCGAGGCCATGGGGGCCGGCCACGAGCGTACGCCCGGAAGCCGCACCCAGAAGCGGCCGCAACGTGGCCGCCGAGGGCGGCCCCGCGCCGTGCCTGCCGTCGAGGTCGGACCAGACCATCATTTCGCCGCCGATCAGCCGCGGAGTCGTCATTTCACACCTACCGGAGCGGGCCAGCGGAGCAGGAGGCGCAACACCGACGGTGGAAGCAGCCGGTCGGCGCCGAGTTCGTCGGTCGCCGCCTGCCGGGCGCGGGCCACGTCGACGTGCGGGCCGAGCATGAACGACCAGTTCCGCTCGATGAAGTCCTGGCCGCCGAAGGCCGACCGTTCCCCCTCGAGCCGCATCGGGTCGCCGTAGACCGCCGGTTCGCACCCGGCCAGCGTGCCGTAGAAGACGGCCGAGCAGAGGCGGTTCGAGGCGACGCGCTTGTGGCGGCGCTGTTCGGCGAGCTGGCGGACCAGGAAGCCGGGGTCGAGGTCTTTCCACCAGCCGCCGCGGTAGCCGTGGCAGATGACCCGGAATCCGGCGCGCTCGTAGGTCTGCCGCAGCTTCCGGGACCGGTATTCCTGCCAGTAGAGGCAGACCGTGACCGGCCCCTCCTCGACCCGCCGGATCTCCTCGATCAGCCCGCCGTGATCGCCGACGACGTGCTGCCCCTCCCAGCCGTGGAACGGGTAGTAGATCGTGCCTTCACGGGGAACATCCGGTTCCGGCGTCATCTCCAGCAGATAGGCCCACGGCGAACCGATCGTGTAGACCTGCCGCCGCCCGAGCGACCACGCCCGCCGCCGCACCCGCTCCGACCAGACGAAAAGCGGCGCCCCCGGCACGAATTCGTGGTCCGGCGCCATCCCGTCCCCGATGTTCCACCCATGCTGCAGGTACCCGTGCATCCGCGGCGGGTCGGCATCGGCGTCGTCCAGCCCGCACCAGCGGGCGAGCACGTGGGAATGCCCGTAATAGTGGTTCGCGTGGTGCACGGCCCGGGTCGACTCCTGCCAGCGGATCGGATGACGCACCATATGACTACGCCGAGGCGTCCGGCAGGTGAACGGACCATCTCGCGCCGGGGGTGAAAACCTTCCGGCGACGTGACGCGTCCATCATGGTCCAATGTCACGCGGCTTGCGCTACTCCGACGCGGTCACCCTCCTCGGCGGTTCGGGCCCGCTGCTGCGCGCGGCCGACCGGGTGGCCGGGGCGGCGCTCACGCTGGCCACGGCCGGGGGGAGCGACCTCGCGCTCGGTCTCTTCGACGCCCGGTCGGAGGCGGTCAGGCTGAGCGAGGCGGCTCTCGGCCGGCTTTCCGATTCCGTACGCGGGTTAAGGCGCTACGACCGCACCCAGCGCCTTCAGGCCGCTCACGGAGTGCTGGTCGTCACCGCCTTCTTCGCGGCGCTCGACGAATGCCTGGCCGCCGCGCGCGTCGAATCGCCCGGCTTCTCGCGGGACGACCAGCTGATGGTGGCCACCGCCCGCCCGGGGTCGGGCTGGGTCGCGGCCCTGCTCGACGCCGACCTGCCCGTCCCGTCGGCCGACCGCACCGCGCAGGCGCTGCTCCGGGAGATCACGTCGTGGGCCGAGGCGTCCGGCTCCCGGCTCCTGTCCTTCCTGCGAGGCCTGGCCGAATGGGATCTCGCCGACGACCGGGCCCGCCGGTCCCTCACTTCGTCGCTGCCGGTCCAGCTCCCGCCGCGCGCCGCCTCCCTCTACCTCGAATCGGCCCGCCGCCTGGCCGGCGACATCCCCGAGTTCGGCATCTGGCTCGGCCAGCTCGAAACCCACGCCGTCGGCCAGGGCCTGCAACACCTCGAAGCCCTGCTCCGCCCGATCAGCTCCCACTTCGACCCGTCCGCCCAGCGCGCCGCCCTGGCCTCGGCCAACCGCGCCGTCCTCGCCCACCCGGTGCTCGGCGGCGAGGTCCTCCAGCCCTCACTCGGCGACGCCTACCTCGACCCGCGCTTCCAGGTCAAAGCGGCCGGCCCGGGCGCCCGGCCGGCCGACGACCCGTGGTGGGACGCCGGCGTCCGCAACGACTTCGGCGACTTCCTGGCCACCTACCTGACCACTCCCGCCGCGGCCGAGGCCCCGATGCTGCTGCTCGGCCAGCCCGGTGCCGGCAAGTCGTCGCTCACCCGCATCCTGGCCGCCCGACTGCCCGCCGCCGACTACCTCGTGGTCCGGGTCCCGCTGCGCGAGGTGCGCGCCGAGGCCGAGGTCCAGGACCAGATCGAGCAGGCGATCCGGTCGGCGATCGGCGAGACCGTGTCGTGGCCCGCCCTGGCCCGCGACGCCGGCCGGGCCCAGCCCCTGATCCTCCTCGACGGCTTCGACGAGCTGCTCCAGGCGACCGGCGTCCACCAGTCCGACTACCTGCAGCGGGTCTCCGACTTCCAGCGCCGCGAGGCCACCCTCGACCGCCCGGTGGCCGTGATCGTGACGAGCCGGGTCGCGGTCGCCGACCGGGCGCGGCTGCCGCTGGGCGCCCTCGCCGTCCGGCTGGAACCGTTCGACGAGCCCCAGGTGGCCCGCTGGCGCGAACTCTGGAACGCCGCCGACCCGGCCCGCCGCCCGCTGTCGCTGAGCGTGCTGCGCCGCTTCCCCGACCTCGCCTCCCAGCCGCTGATGCTGCTCATGCTGGCGCTGTTCGACGCCTCGACCGCCGAACTGGCCGACCTCGCCTCGCTCGACACCGGCCAGCTCTACGAGCGCCTGCTGAGCGAGTTCGCCCGGCGCGAGGTGGCCCGCTCCTTCTCCGGCCCCGACTCGGCGCTGCCCCGGCTCGTCGACCAGGAGCTGCTGCGCCTGTCGGTGGTCGCGTTCGCGATGTTCCACCGGGGCCGCCTGTGGGTCACCGAGGCCGAGCTCGACCACGACCTGGCCGGCCTCGGCTTCGCGGCCGCACCGCCGGCCTCCGGGGGCTTCCGCACACCGCTGACCGCCGGCCAGGAGCTGGTCGGCCGCTTCTTCTTCATCCAGCGGGCACAGGCTCAGCGCGACGGCCAACCCCTCCAGGCGTACGAGTTCCTCCACGCCACCTTCGGCGAATACCTGGTCGCGCGCCTGACCGTCCAGGCCCTGACCGACGCGGTGGCCCGCGACGCCGCCGGCACCCTGGCCCTCCAGCCCCGAGACGACGACGACCTGCTCTCGTCGCTGCTCGGCTACACCCCGCTGACCGCCCGCGCGACCGTCCTGCCGTTCGTGACCGCCATGATCGACGGCCCGGCCACCCGGCCCTGGCTGATCGACCGCCTCCGCTCGGCCGTGCTTCGCCCGCAGTGGAAGCCCCGCGCCTATCAGCCGGTCGACCGCCGCACCGACTTCTGGACCGCCACCTACTCCTTCAACCTGACCCTGCTGGTCCTGGCCTGCGGATTGCCACTGCACGCCTCGGAGTTGTGGCAGCACGCCGCCGACCCGGCCTACTGGATGCGCATCACGGCCCGCCTCTGGACCGCCGCCGTCCCCTCGTCGATGTGGCTGGACTCCCTGGCCCCGATCACCATCTCCCGCACCTGGTCCCCCGACCGCCGCCGCGACATCGTCCTGACGGCGGCCGGCCGTCCCGCCCCCACCCGGGTCGACCTGCTGTGGTCGTTCCGCCGGCACCCCGACGACCCGCCCGCCCCCGCCCTGTCCGGCTTCAACGACGACACCTCGTTCGACATCGCCCTGCGCGCCATGGCCCTCGACGGCTACCTCTCCACCGACCTGCTCCGCCACGCCCTCGAACCGCTGATCGCCGCCATGCCGTCCGCCCTGACCGAAGTCGTCGTCCACGGCCCCGGCGACGCGTCCTCGATCGCCCGCACCCTCCTCGACGTCTGGCTGGCCGGGTTGTCTTCCGACGATGCGCAACTGGGCAGGGCGTACGCCCGAGCCATCGAAGCGGTGAGCGCGGGCCGCGCGCCGAGCCAGGCCACCGCCCTGCTCGGCGCGTCTCTGGACCGCGACGCCGCCCGCCTGCCCACCGCAACCGTCACCGCCTGGCGGGCCGCCCTCGCGGCGGGCGACCAGGCGGCGCTGCCGCCGGCCTGACCGCGAACCCACGGCATGGCGCCGCCGCCGACGCACGGGCCAAATGGCGTCGATCGCGAATACGGTTGGCGGAGTGAGTACTCACTCCGCTATGGTCGGGTTATGACGGAGACACCAGCCCGGCGCAGAGCGCCGGGGATGAGCCCCGACGAGCGCCGGGAGATGATCGTCGCTGCGGCGCTGCCGCTGCTGGTCGAGCACGGTGCCGCGGTCAGCACCGCACAGATCGCGAAGGCGGCCGGGATCGGGGAGGCGACGATCTTCCGGGCCTTCGCCGACAAGGACGAACTGCTGGACGCGTGCGTTGTCGCGGCCCTGCGCAACGATCATGTCCTGGCCGAGCTCGACGCGGTGCCGCTGGATCAGCCCTTGGCCGCCCGGCTGACCGAGGCGGCGACGACTCTGCACGCCTATCTGGAGCGGATGGGTGCGGTGATCGGCGCGGTCCACGCCGCCGGCCGCCGGGCCGAACGCGGCGCACCGCGCGATCGCACCGCGACCGGCGACCGGGCGACCGCGACCGAGCACACCCGGCAGGCCGTGATCCGGCTCCTGGAACCCGATCGGGCCACGCTGCGGCTGCCGGTCGAGGAACTCGCCGTCGTCTTCCTCGGCATGCTGTTCGGGCGGCGGGGCGCGCCCGGCGGCGAGACCCCGATCGAGACGCTCGTCGACGTGTTCCTGCATGGCGTGGTCGCATGACCATCACCTTGAATCACACGATCGTGCCCGCGGTCGACAACGAGACGGCCGCCCGGTTCTTCGCCGGCATCATGGGACTGACCTACCCGGGCAACGTCCACCACTTCGCTCCGGTACGCGTCAATGAGCAGCTCACCCTCGACTTCATGACCGTCGACCACCCGGTCGGACTGCATCTGGCCTTCGACGTCGACCCGGCAACCTTCGACCAGATCCTGGCCCGGCTACAGGCCGGCGGTGTGCCCTACGGCAGCGAACCCGACGAGCCCGACAACGGGCACACCGACCATCCGCTGTGCGCCCGCGGCCTCTACTTCACCGATGACGCCCGCAACCTTTACGAAGTCATGTCACCGGAATGAAGGGGCCGCGCCGACCGGCCGTGCGATCGTTCGACGACTCACCTGCCCGATCAGAGGCCGGCGAGTTCGGCGCCGGCGGATCACCTCCAGCGCCGCCTCCCGGGTGCGGCCAAATTCGTCGATAGCACCGGTGCGCTTCCGCAGGCTGGGGCAGCAGCCGTTTGCGGCCGCGGGAGGCTGGTGGTCTCGGCGTGCCACCGCGGCGGCAGGTCCCGCGCGGGGGCCTGCACGAGGTGGTGGCCGGCAGCGGCGGTTTAGCGCCTGGGAGGTGGCCGGCGCGACGAAGGAAAGGCCTGCGATCGCCGTAGAACAAAGTCTGAACGTCGCCGGGCTGCTGCGCGAGCATCTGGAATCGGCGAGCCCTGATCTCTGTGCGGGGAGATGGTGAAAACCTTCGGACTCGCGCAACGGCTACCGGGCTCGGGAGTGGGACACCCGGACCGGCACCGTCGAGCCGGCCATCCCCGAGCTGCGCCAGGGGCTCCTACTTCCCGGACTGGTTGTTGCAGCACCGCCGTCGTGCCGAACAAGCCCTCGTCAGTGTCGTGGCGACCAGCCATCTGCTCGGGGTGTCGACCGGTCGGGTAGAGAAGCAAACGGTTGAACAAAGAAACCCGCCGCCGCACCGACCTTCCCGAACCGGGCCGCGATCATCCGTCTGGTCGGTGCGGTCGTCGCCGAACAAGCCGACGAATGCGTTGAAGGCCGCCGCTGCGCGGGCCTCGAAACCCTCCGCAAAGCCCGCCCCACCGGCAGAGATCGCCGCCTGACATCAAAACCAACGGATCAGTGCTGGCCGCCTCTTACACCACGCCAGCGGACGCGACCCACCGAGATGTCGCGCAGCCACTCGTCGTGCTGGTCGACGAGTCGGCCGCCGCCGATCAGGTAGCCCGGTCGCGCGGGAACGCCAGGTGGGTGTCCGGCAGCGCGTCGGCCTCCGCGTGCGAGCGTCCGGCCTGCGAGCATCCGGCGCGAGCCGACGGGCCGGCCCGTGTGCTACTCTTCGGCCATCCGGACCCGGATGCCGGCGGTCTTAGATCGCCCCCGGGGTTCCTGATCGGCTGTGAGGTCTCCGACCCGGCCAAGCACAAATTTTTCCTTTCACCCAGGCCGGCGTCTATCCGCGCCTGGCCTTCAGCTCTAGGAGCACTCCCCCATGTCTGCAACAACCACCTCAGCGGACCTTGCCTTCGACGCGCTGCTCGACATCGTCGACGACCGGGCCTGGCTGCGGGCCGACGGCTACCTGCCGGGCCGCGACGATATCGCGGTCTCGATGGGGCAGGTCCGCCAGTTGGGGCTGCGCCGCGGCGACCGGGTCACCGGCTCTGCCCGCGTCGTCGCACCCCGCAAGCCCGCACACCTGCAGGTCGAGACCGTCAACGGGCGCACGCCCGGCCGGCGGCCCGACTTCTATGAGATGACCGCGCTGTTTCCGAACGAGCGCCTTCGCCTCGAAACCGACCCCAGGGATCTCACCACGCGGGTCATCGACCTGGTGATGCCGATCGGCAAGGGGCAGCGGGCGCTCATCGTCTCCCCGCCCAAGGCCGGCAAGACCACGGTCCTGCACGAGATCGCCAACGCGATCACCGTCAACCACCCCGAGGTGCATCTGATGGCGGTGCTGGTCGACGAGCGGCCGGAGGAGGTCACCGACTTCCAGCGGTCGATCCGCGGCGAGGTGGTGGCGGCCACGTTCGACCGGCCGCCGGCCGAGCACGCCGCACTCGCCGAGCTGGCCGTCGAGCGGGCCAAACGCCTGGTCGAGCTGGGCCACGATGTGGTCATCCTGCTCGATTCGATCACCCGGCTGGGACGGGCGTACAACCTGCTGGCGCCCGGCCGGGGCCGGACGCTGACCGGCGGGCTCGATTCGAGTGCCCTCTATCCGCCGAAGCGGCTGCTCGGCGCCGCCCGCAACCTGGAGGGCGCCGGCTCGCTGACGATCATCGCGACGGCGCTGGTCGAGAACGGCTCGGCGATGGACAGCGTGATCTTCGAGGAGTTCAAGAGCACCGGCAACGCCGAGCTCAAGCTGGACCGGCAGCTCGCCGAGGCGCGTACGTTCCCGGCGATCGACGTGGCCGGCACCGGCACCCGGCACGACGAGATCCTGCTCTCGCGCGACGAGCTCGCCGTGGTCGGCCAGGTGCGCCGGGCGCTCACCGGCGGCGACGCCCGGCAGTCCCTGCAGCAGCTGCTCGACCAGCTGCGCACCACCCCGTCGAACGCCGCCTTCCTGCGCCGGGTCGCACTGTCGCTGGCGGCGTGAAAAGGCCGTCGCCGGCGGCGTGAAAAAGCGGCGTGAAGAAGCGTAGGGATGCCTAGGCGAGCCGCAACCGGCCGGCCCGGTAGGCCACGATCCCGGACGCGTCGAGGTCGAAGGTCGCACCCGCCTCGTCGCCGCCGATCCGCAGCCGCTGGTCGCTGACCAGCTGATAGGTCGTCGTGCCGGTCGCCACGGTGAGCGACGGCAGCAGAACCCGCGCGGTCATCGCCGGCACCGCGCCCGCCGCCGGGGTCAGGGCGAGCCGGCGAAGCGCCCAGGTCAGGAACATCGGCGAGTCGGTCACCCGGACCACGTCGATGCCTTCGAGACGGGTCGGCGCGTCGTCACCGGAGCGGAAGACCAGCGCCCCGTCGTCCTCAGGGGTCATTTCGAGCGTGCGTCGCGACTGCGAGGATTCGCAGGTCACGGTCAGCGCGCGCACGCCCGAGGCGTCGTCGAGCGCGGCCAGCCACTGCACGCTGTGCGGCCCGGTGCCGCCGATGACTCCCGTGCCCGCCGCGGTGCGCCCGTCGGCGTCGGGGAAGACCAGTTCGGTGCCGACCGTGTCGGTGCGCTGCCAGATCAGCGGGCCCGCGGGGTCGTGGGCCGTCCTGTTCCGAGCCGCACCGCTGGGCCGAGTGGGGGTCTCGTGGGCACCCATGGTCGTCTCCCTTCGCCGCATCGCGTTACCCGCCATCGTTGCACTATGCAATATGAGCCGCCACACCATCCGGGGCGGGGTGGCCGGCCGAGTCGACCATGATGAACGGATGAACATCCAGGAGATCGTCGACGAGGTGGTCAGCGGCACGCCGGCCGTCGACTGGTCGGTGAAGATCGGCGACCAGGCCTCTCACCAGCCGGAACGGCGGTTGCGCACGGCCAGCGTCGGCAAACTCCTGCTCCTGATCGAGACGGCGCGCCGCATTGAGGACGGTCGCCTCGACCCGGCCGAACCGCTGGCCCGGGACCCCGCGCTCGCGGTCGCCGACTCCGGCCTCTGGCAGCACCTGAGTGTCCCAGCGCTGCCGGTCGCCGATCTCGCCGTGCTGGTCGCGGCGGTCAGCGACAACTTCGCGACGAACGTTCTCCTCGGCCGCATCGGGCTGCGCCCGCTGACCGGCCTCGCCGCGGAACTCGGGCTGAGGGAGACGGCCCTGCTTGATTTCGTACGCCGTAAGCGCACCTCCGCCCACCCTCCGACGTTGTCGTGGGGCACCGCTGCCGAACTGGCCGCCGTGATGAGCGGCCTCGCGCGCGGCACGATCGTCTCCCCCGCCGTCTCGGCCCGCGTCGACGCGTGGCTGGCCACCGGCGTCGACCTGTCGATGGTGGCGTCCGCCTTCGACCTCGACCCGCTCGCCCACGCCGACGGCGACCTGCGCAACAAGACCGGCACCGACGACGGCGTGCGGGCCGACGTCGGCCACATCGGCCTTTTCCCGTACGCCGTCCTGGCGAACTGGGATCCCGGCGACGGCGACCGCACCGCCGAGGTGATGAGCGGGATGCGCGCGATCGGCCGGGCGATGGCCGCGTGACGGCCGGGTTCGGGGTGCTGGCGCTGATCGGGGCGGCGGGGCTGCTCGGGCCGCTGCTGGCCGCGCGGTCGGCCTGGCACGTGCCGGTCGTGGCGGGTGAGCTGGTGGCCGGGATCGTGCTCGGGCCGAGCGTGTCCGGGCTGGTCGAGCCGGCCGACCCGACCCTGTCGCTGCTCGCGAACGTCGGCTTCGCGCTGGTCATGTTCGTGGCCGGGTCGCAGGTGCCGATCCGCGATTCCCGGTTGCGCCAGGCCTTGCGGACCGGCGCGCTGCGGGCGGTCCTCGTGGGGGCTCTGGCGGTGCTCACCGCGTACGGGATCGCGAGGGTGACCGGAATTCCGCACGCCGCGCTCTTCGCGGTTCTGCTCGCCTCGTCGTCGGCGGCGCTGATTCTGCCGATCGTGGGCGCGCTCAAGCTCTCCGGACCGGAGGTGCTGGCGATGTTGCCGCAGGTGGCGCTGGCCGACGCCGCCTGCATCATCGCGCTGCCGCTGGTGATCGATCCGGGCCGGGCCGGGACGGCGGCCCTGGGCGCGGCGGCCGTCATCGTGGCCTCGGCCCTGCTGTTCGCCGGGCTGCGCCTGCTCGACCGGCGCGGGCTGCTGCGGCGGGCGCACCGCTGGTCGCAGCGGCGGAAGTTCGCGGTGGAGCTGCGGATCAGCCTGATCCTGCTGTTCGCCCTGGCCGCGCTGGCCGTCACCACGCATGTGTCGATCATGCTGGCCGGGTTCTGCTTCGGGCTGGTCGTCGGCGCGGTCGGCGAGCCGCGGCGGCTGGCCAAGCAGCTGTTCTCGGTGACCGACGGGTTCCTGGGGCCGCTGTTCTTCGTATGGCTGGGCGCGTCGCTCGACGTGCGGTCGCTGAACCTGGTGTGGCTAGGTGTCCTGCTCGGCGCCGGCGCGGTCGCCGTGCACTTCGTGGTGCGGCCGGGTTATGCCGGCCTGATGGCGTCGGCCCAGCTCGGCGTGCCGGTCGCCGCCGCCACGCTGGGCGCCGCGACCCTGCGGGCGGGCGAACCGGCGGCGATCATGCTGGGCGCCGTGATCACCATCGTGGTGGCGGTCGTCGCGGCCGGGCGCCTGGCCGCTCACCAGTCGAAGGTGCCCGGGTAGGTCACCTCGGCCAGGCGTTTCTGCCCGTCGGCGTCCGGGTGGAAGTAGTCGAGGTGGTTGACCAGCGACAGCGAGAACCGCACGTCGTGCACCGCGCCGTGATCCCAGCGGCAGTGGTCGCCGTATTTCTTGCAGGCCGCCGCCAGCTGGTCGTCATAGTCGTCGATGCGCTGCCTCACCTGGTCGCGCCGGTCCTGGTCGGCCTGGGCGGTCGAGGTCGGGTCGGCGAGCAGGCTCGGGCAGATGCCGAGCTTCCAGGCCCGCCGGGCGTGGGCGTCGTCGTGCCCGAGTTCCCACAGCCGGTAGAGGTCGGGCAGGCTGACCACCAGCACGTGCGCCTTGGGCAGGCCGTTCTTGAGCTGCTTCAGCCCCGCGTCGATCTCGCTCCGGAAGGTCTTGACCGACGTCATCCCGCCGACCGTCGCCGCGCAGGCGTCGTTGGCCCCGATCAGGATCGTCACGTAGGCGGCCTTCACCTTGACGGCCTGTTTCGCCTGCCGGGCCAGGTCGTCGGCCCGCGCGCCGGGCACCGCATAGTTGTGCTCGTGCCCGCTGATCCGGTCGTTGTCACTCTTGATCCGCAGGTAGTGGCTGTCGACGGCGTCGCTGGTGCCGGTCGCCCACGAGTTGCGCCCGCAGGCCAGCACCGTCCCGCAGCTGGCGAACCCGACCGTGATCGAGTCGCCCAGGGCGGCCATCGAGGTGGGCAGGCCGGGCTTGGGCTTGGGGGTGCCGTGGCTGCTCTGGCTGCCGGTCGCGGCCCCCTCACAGCCGAGCGCGAGCGCCGCCAGCACCGCGAAGAGGACCACATGCCACCGCTTCATCCGCCCCATCCTCACCGAGAGAAACGACGTCGCCACTCTACGACGTTTCGGCCCGGCGGACAGCGAGCGGGTTTCGACGGCCTGTCGCGCCCGAACCAGGACCGCCGGGTGACGCGCGGTCGACGACCAGGCAGGCCGGCTGGTCAGATCGGCTGGTCAGATCGGCTGGTCAAGCCGAACGGCAGCCCGCTGGCGAACGCGGGGCCCGGATCGGGCGGAGCACGGCGAGCACCGGCTCGCATCCGACCGCACGGCTAGCGTGGCGCCATGAACTCCGGGAACGAAACGAGCCTGACACTGCCCGACGGCCGCGTCGTCGAATGTCTCGATGCCGGCGATCCGTCGGGCCGGCCGGTCTTCTTTCAGCCGGGGACTCCGAACACGCGGATCATGGGGCGGCTGTGGCATCCGGCGGCGGTGGCGGCCGGGGCCCGGCTCATCGCGGTGAGCCGGCCGGGCTACGGCGGATCGACCGCGATCCCCGGCCGGCCGAGCCTGTCGGCGGGGGGGGGGGCGCGGGGCGCCGGGGGGGGGGGCGCGGGGGGGGGGG
>NZ_JBFBAD010000093.1:0-38578 GCF_040682075.1 Actinoplanes sp. NPDC051411
ACGTGCTCTGGGCACTGCTGCGCGACAACCGCAGGTTCACCCCGACAGCGCCGATCACCGCCGCCATGGCTTGACACGGTCATTGAGATTCCTTCCCACAATATGAGGGCGCGGGGCTCACAGGACGAGATCGAAGGTCCGGAAGGCCCGCTCCCAGTGGACGGTCAGCGGATTCGGAACGGTGACGCCGAATACCGCCATGGCGCCGATCTTCGGCGTCGAAGGGGTGACTCGCCGTCCCGCGAAAAGGGCGATTTCCGGTGCCGGCTGTTGCCTCACTCCGCCGGGGTGATGCCGGCTCACCCGCCGGCGTGGTGGCCTGGGCCGCCTACGAGCGGTGGCATCCCGGCCATCGACGACGAGGCACCGGAGGACCGAAAGGCGCGCTGCCGGCTCGGAGAGTGCGAGCCGGTGGCGTGGGTAGGGCTGCATGGACAACGTGTGCTTGCGCGATCGTGAGTTGGAAGGAGTCTCTGGTGGCTACAGGAGAAACTGGCTTCGACGACGTGACGTTCGATTTGATCTCGGTGCAGTACCACTCGCTCAAAGCGGGGCACGACTACGGGCAGTACGTCCGGGATGCCAAGAACGCCGGCCAGGACGAGATCGCGTCCTTTCTGGAGCAGGTGATGGCGGAGGACTCGGAGCGCGCCCGCAAGTGCCACGAGTTCCTGGCCCGCCTCGGCGGCACGGACAACACCAGCCCTCAGAACGGCTGAGCGGCCGGCGTGGTTCTTCGTCATGGGACCCGATTACCCCGTTGACGCGCAGGGGCGGCGACCGTCGATCCGCCGATGGCGAGCGAGCCGCCGGGCAGGCGGTGGCCTGCCCGGCGGGGTGATTGTGCCGTGCTGTGGAGCCGTTTCTACCGCTGCAGCGTGAGCAGCCCCGGACGCCACGGCAGGAGGTTGTAGCTGACGCCGTCGGAGCTGGGGTCGCGGCCCTGATAGAGGAGTTGCAGGTTGCAGGGATCGACGGTCATGGTCTGATCGGGGTTGGCGCGGACGAGGTCGCCGTGGCTGATGTCGTTGGTCCACGTGGCACCGCTGTTGGCCTTGCCGGCGAAGGGATTGCTCTCGCTCGCGGCGTTCGGGGTCCAGGTTCCGCCCAGGCTGGTGGCCGTGAAGGAGCGGAAGTAGCGTCCGTGCGCGCCCATCGCCTCAACGATCATGAGGTACTGGCTCTGGCCCTGAATCTTGTAGACCTGGACGGCTTCGAAGAGGTTGGCCTGAGAGTCGGTCATGATGGTGGTGTAGTTGGAGCCGAAGCTGCCCGGGAAGTTCCCGATCGGCATGCTGGCCCGGTAGATGCTGCCGTTGTCGCCGGCGAAGAACAGGTACATGTTCTGGTCGTCGCCGATGAGGGTCTGGTCGATCGGGGCGGAACCGGGGATGCTGCCGGTGAACAGCGGCTGGTTCGATGACCACCCGTTGGGGTTGGTGGGGTCGCTCGCCGTGCGGTAGAAGAACGGCGTCGCTCCCCACTGGGAAGCGATGACCCAGATGTTCTTCGGCGCGAAGTAGAACAGCGTCGGGGCGACGGTGCCGGAGGACATGCCGTTCTGGCCGGCCGACGCCATGTCCGACCAGTTGCTGAACGGGCTGAAGTTCATCGAGCCGTAGGATCCGTTGGTGTCGGTCGTCGACGCATAGACCAGGTGCTTGCCGTTGTAGACGACGCTGGAGAAGTCCTTGAGCCCGACCCAGCCCGACTTCGGGGTGGCCAGCGGCCCCGTCGAGGTCCAGCGGTAGGACGAGGGAAGCGCGCAACTTCCGGACGGTGGCGGTGAGGTCGGCGGCGTGGTCGTGCCGCCGCCGGTGGAGGCCAGTGTGAACTGCTGGTTGCTCTGGCCGTTGCAGGACCACAGGATGATCTTCGTCCCGTTGGCGGTGGCCGCGCCGTTCGCGTCGACGCAGAGTCCGGACTGCTGGCCGGTGATCGTCCCGTTGGTGTTGACGTTCCACTGCTGGTTGGTCTGACCGTTGCAGTCCCAGATGATGACGGTCGTACCGTTGGTGGTGCCGTTGCCGTTCGCGTCGAGACACTTGCTGCCGTAGACCTGCAGTTGCTTGCTCGAGGTGTAGGTCCAGCTCTGGTTGGCGGCGTTGTTGCAGTCGTACAGCTGCACCTGGGTGCCGTTGGTCTGGCTCGCGTTCGGTACGTCGATACACCGGCCGGACTGGCTGCCGACGATGCGGCCGGCGTTGCTCCCCGGGGGCGTACCGGTCGTCGGCCCGCTCGTGGGTCCCGAGGTCGCGGCGTTGAGAGCGTTGAGAACGGACGTGTACGCGGCCTTCTTGTTGCCGCTGCCGTCGAACAGCAGCGGGCTCTCACTGGAACGCCAGGAGTCGCTGTCGCGTACGCCCCAGACCGTGATGCCGATGCACCGCGCGACGTTCATGCACGCCTGGGTCAGGCCGGCGTACTGGGCGGTCGAAGCGTTGGTCACGTCGGCCTCGGTGAGTGCGACGTCGACACCGAGGGCGGCGAAGTTCGACAGTGTCTGCTGGAAGGTGCTCGGCAGTGAGCTGCCGCCGGTGAAGTGGGTCTGGAAGCCGACGCAGTCGACCGGGACGCCGCGGGACTTGAAGTCCTTGATCATGTTGTAGACGCCCTGCGTCTTGGCGTAGGACCAGTTCTCGATGTTGTAGTCGTTGTAGCAGAGCTTGACCGACGGGTCGGCGGCCCGGGCGGTCTTGAAGGCGACCTCGATCCAGTCGTTGCCGGTGCCCTGCAGGTTGGACTGGCGGCGGCTGCCGTCCTCGTTGAACGCTTCGTTGACCACGTCCCAGGCGGCCAGCTTGCCCTTGTAGTGGGCCATCACGCCGTTGATGTGGTTGATCATGGCGGACCGCAGCGCGCTGCCGCTGAGTTGCTGCATCCAGCCCGGCTGCTGACCGTGCCAGGCCAGAGTGTGGCCACGGACCTTCATGCCGTGGGACGTCGCCCAGTTGTAAACCTGGTCGCCGGCGGCGAAGTTGAACTGGTTCTGGTTCGGTTCGGTCGCGTCCGGCTTCATCTCGTTCTCGGGCGTGACCATGGTGAACTCGCGGCCGGCGATGGTGGTGTAGGCCGAGTCGTTCAACCGGCCGGCCGCGATTGCCGTACCGAAGTAGCGGCCGGACTGGGCGGCGGCGGCGCCCAGGGTCGTGGCCGCCTGGGCCAGGCCCGGGAGCACCAGCGCGACCCCGGCTACGGCCAGTGCGCTGGTGGCGGCCGCCATCAGCACCCGGTGGCGGCCATGTCTCAGCAGACGTTTCATGACACTCCTTCGCAACTCGCGATGTGCATGTGCTTTCCGCTCAGGCCACGTCGCAGGCAACGCCGTTGAGGGTGAAGGCGGTCGGTTCGGCGGTGTTGCCGGTGTGGGTGGCCTGGAAGCCGATGTCGGTGGTGGCGCCGGCGGGCAGCGTGCCGTTGTAGCTGACGTTGGTGGCGCTGACCTGGCCGCTGGTGGGTGCGTAGGTGGCGTTCCAGCCGGAGGTGATGATCTGGCCGGCGGGCAGGGTGAATTTCAGTGTCCAGCCGTTGATCGTCGAGGTTCCGCTGTTGGTGATGCTGATGCCGGCGGTGAAGCCGGAGCTCCAGGTGCTCATCGTGTAGGTGACGCGAGGCCCGCCGCCGGCGCTGGGCGTGGGAGTCGGCGTGGTTGTGGGCGATGCGCTGTCCGACGGGGTGGGTGACGAGGTGCCGCTCATGTTGGTCACCAGCGTCATTGCGCTGCGCGCGGGCAGCGTGACGGTGAGGGAGCCGTTCGTCATGGTGAGTGGGCTTTGCGGTGCGAGGTTCCGGCCGGCGTCGGTCAGCCAGTTCGTGACGGTGCCGGACGCGGTGGTGTTCGCCAGGGTGAACTGCTGGCTCACCGCGGAGGTGTTCTTGTTGACGGCGACGATGACGACGGTGTTGCCGTTTTTGTACGCCGAGACGTAGACGTTCGTCGCCGGGTTCGCGGTCGCGTCGATGCGTACGTATCCGGGGCGCACGAACCGCGCGAAGTGGGCCATCATGGCGCCGCGCTTGCTGATCTGACCGTCTTCCCGCATGGGGCCGTAACTGCGCCGCAGGTACCACCAGACGTAGGCCTGGAACTCGGCGTCCACCATGGCGTGATGGATGTGTTCGCCCACGTCGAGTGCGCCCGGCCAGGCGTCCGCGGAATCGGTGCTGTTGGGGCAGTAGACCTCGGTCATCCAGAGTTCTTTGCCGGCACCCTTCTGCTTGAACAGCGGGTAGGGGAAGTTCGCGTACGGCGTGCCGTAGAGGTGGGCCCCGATGATGTCTACATTGCTCAGTGCCGCGGCGTCGTTGAGAATGGGGTCCGACATGGACTTGACGTACTGGAAGGACTCCGGCGCGATGACTTTGGTGCTGATCGAGCCCGCGTTGGCCTTCAGGAAGTTGACTATCTCGGTGGACGTCCACCAGGTCCAGTCCGTCGCATAGTCGGGTTCGTTCTGCACCGAGATGGCGTACAGGTTGACGCCGTTGTTGCGCAGGTAGGTGGTGAAATCGTTGAGGTGCTGGGCGTAGGCGGCGTACGAGCTGTACTTGAGGCGCTTCGCGTTGGTCTGGCTGCCGTGGGGGAACGTCTCGGTCATGCCGGCCGGTGGGTTCCATGGCGAGGCGAAGACGGTGGCTCCGAGTTCGATCGCGCGCTTCGCGGTCGCCAGTTCGTTGCCCCAGTCCGACTGGTTCTCACCTACGGGGATCCGGAGGACGGAGAAGCCGAGCTGGCCCTCGCCGGCGCTGAACGCCGTGGTCCGCTGGGCGGCGGTGAGGTCGCCCATCCACGCCGCATGGACCATGGCACCGAAGCCCTTGATGGTCTGCTTCGGCGCCGCCGGATTGATGTTCGCCGCCGCCGCCGAGGCCTCGGTGGCCCCGATGAGGGACGCCGCGACCGTGACGACTGGTACGGCACCCATCGTCGTCAGGACGCTTCGGCGGCTCAGCAGTCTTCGGTCGCTGCCCGCCGGCTCGTTCCGGTCTGGCTTCATGTTCGGTCTCCTTGCTGTTCCTGGCGATCGGGGGCGTCTCGATGCGATCGGCCGCCCAGCCGTCCCGCCGGGCGCGGTACCCGACGCCCGGGGTGACCTTCGCTCCGTACGCTTTGTGACTGCCGGCCGTGACCGGCAACGCCTTCGCGTCCGCGTTCAAGGAAGTTAACGTTCACAACGTCATACGTCAAACGACATACATCTATGTGAACGAACGGCCATGCGGGGACTTTCGCCTGATAGGGGCCGCGCCGCCGCTCAGGCCCAAGCCGTTGGCATGTTGATCGGGACCGGCTGAAGCTGGTCGGGCTTGTCAAATTTGGGAGCGCTCCCGTAACATGCGCGACACGGGCTCCGAGTGCTCGCCGGAAGTGACTGGCATCAATGCGTGAGCCCCTGTCCGCAGCATGACGAGAGTCATGACCGATTCAGATTGCTCAATGGCGCTCTGCTGTCGGCCGGCGCCGCGGCGGGCCGGCCGGCGAACCGACCGATCCACTGTGGAGGCCCGAATGCGTACTCGACGGCAGCGCAAGTGGCGGGGAGTCACCGCCGGCGGCATAGCCGCGACTCTGGTCGCGGCCGGCGTGACCGCCCACGCCGCTCCGGCCCTGGCCGCCGCGACCGGACCGACGCTGTCCGTCGACGTGTCCGCCGCCCGGCATCCGATCAGCCCGGACATCTACGGGCTCAACGGCGCCGACCCGGCGTTCGCCGCCGAGATCGGCCTGCCGGTGGCGCGCTGGGGCGGCAACGCGAGCAGCCGATACAACTTCAAGAACCACACGTACAACACCGGCAGCGACTGGTATTTCGAGAACATCGTCGACGCGCCGGAGAACACCCTCGAATCGTTCGTCCAGACCAACCGGGACCGCGGCACCAAGCAGATCGTCACGGTGCCGATGATCGGCTGGGTAGCCAAGGACTCGCCACCGTCGCACCCGTTCGCCTGTGGTTTTCCGGCGACCCGCTTCCCGGCGCAGGACAGTTTCGACCAGTGGGACCCGAACTGCGGTAACGGCATGCTCGACGGCACGAACCTCACCGGAGCCGACCCGGCCGACACGTCGATCCCGGTGGGTCCCTCGTTCGACGGCGAGATGGTGTCACACCTGGTGAGCCAGTTCGGCCCGGCTGCGCGGGGCGGCGTCCGCATCTACGAGCTCGACAACGAGCCGGTGCTGTGGAGTTCCACCCACCGCGACGTGCACCCCGCCGCGGTGACATACGACGAGTTGGGCGGCAAGGGCACGGCGACCGCCGCCGCCGTCAAAGTGGCCGACCCCGGCGCGGCCGTGCTCGGCCCGTCCGGCTGGGGTTACTGCGAGTGGGTCGCGTCCGGTGCGGACGGGTGCGCGCCGGGTGCCGACGCGGCCGCGCACGGTGGGCTCAACCTCTCCCAGTGGTATCTGAAGAACATGAAGGACTACAGCGACGCGCACGGCGGAAAGCGTTTCCTCGACTACTTCGACCAGCACTACTATCCGCAGATCAGCGGGGGCGAGGACCCCGACTCGGACGCGCTTCGCCTGCGATCCACCCGTTCGCTCTGGGACCCCACCTACGTCGACGAGTCGTGGATCGGCCCCAGCGGCGTGAACGCCCCGCCGCTGCAGTTCATCCGGACGATGAAGGCCTGGGTGGCCCAGTACTACCCCGGCACCAAGGTCGCCATCACCGAATACAACTGGGGCGCACTGGACGACATCAACGGCGCGCTGGCCGAGGCCGACGTCCTCGGCATCTTCGGGCGGGAAGGACTCGACCTCGCCACCATGTGGGGCGAACCGCAGCCGGCGCAACCCGGCGCCTACGCCTTCCGGATGTACCGCGACTACGACGGCGCGGGCGGCCGATTCGGCGACGTCAGCGTGTCCGCGGCCAGCAGCGATCAGGGCCGGCTGGCGGTGTACGCCGCCCAGCGCTCGTCCGACAAGGCACTGACCCTCACCGTCATCAACAAGACGGACCAGGACCTGACGTCGACCCTGTCGATCTCCGGTTTCCGCTGCCCGGGTACGGCGAAGCGTTTCACCTACAGCCCGGCCGATCTCACCTCGATCGCCCGCGACGGCGATCTCACGGTGAACCGGGGCAGCGCGACGGCGACGTACCCGGCGAACTCCATCACAACGCTGGTCCTACCCCGGAACTGACGGGGCGGGGGATCCGCGACATCAGGTGCGGCCGGCTCGGCGGCGTCGACTTCCGGCTCGCTCGCTTCGCTCTCTCAGGGGGAGAGCACGTCGAAGGCGAGCCCGCTCGACCGCTCGCCCCGTCCGGTCGACCGCCGGGTACCCAGCCACACGACCGGCCGCCCGTCGCGCCACCGCGTCCGGCTGAACGCGAGCGTCAGCCGCGTACCCGCCCGCGGAACCTCCTCCTCGTGGACGAAATACGACCGGCCGGCGTCGAAACCTTCCCGCAGCAGCGTCGTCCGCGGGGGCACGGCATTCCCGTCGACCCCGCTCGGCATCGCCGCCCGTTGCAGCTGCACCGACCGGTTGTCCCCGTCGACGTGCACCGCGACGAACGGGATCCAGTTCTCCGGCACCGACGTCATCACCTTGTACGCCACCGCCGCCCGCGGATCGTCCGGTGCGGCCGGCGGGTGCAGGCGCAGCCGCTGCGCGGTCACCTCGGCCGCCGCCTCGTCGCCCGGCTGGCCCTCGCCCGTGTCCATCCGCACGGTGGTCTCGATGCCCCACACCAGGTTGGCGTTCTCGTCCCGCACCAGGTAGACGTCCTCGAGTGCCGGCCCGTCGGCCACCTTCGCAACGCCCGTCGGCAGCACCAGCGACGTGCTCGGCGCGGCCGACGGGTCGCCGACTGTGGACAGCGTGAACATCGACCACTGGTTGCGGGGCTCCCCGCCGCCGGAGTCCGCACGGGTGATCCACTGCCGCCGGCCGAACACGTCGGTGACGGCGAGGCCCTGCACCGAGGCGACGATTCCGGTCGGCAGGTCGCACGGCAGCTGGTACCAGTCGTTGCTGAAGATCAGCGCGAACTCGAGGAAGATCAGCCGGGCCAGGTCGGTGCTGTCGGGGGTGACCGCGGCGAGGTTGGTGTCGCCGTCCTCGACCGCCCACCACCGCGGCAGGGGCATGCCCGAGTAGCGGACGGGCGCCGGGAACACCGTACGGGTCGTGAGCACCGGTGCCGCCCCGGTGCTGCCGAGCGAGTCACCCGGGGAGACCGAGAAGTCGTGCCAGTCGAGGTCGCCGCCAGGGTATTCGGGTGCGGCGAGGACCTGGTCGCCCGCGGCCACCGCGAAGGAGTGCTCGAGGCGGCGCGGATCCCAGGTCGCGTCGCCCGCCGGCTGGTCGATGAGGTGGTCGAACCAGGCGACCAGCTTCACGCCGAGGGCGTCCAGCTCGGCGCGGTGCAGGTGCAGGAGGTCGTCGATCCCGTCCGAGGCGTGGCCGCCGGTCTTGAGGTGCTGGTAGAGCAGGTAGCCGTCCATCCGGCGGCCGGACAGGGCCTGCAGTGTCGCCCACACCTCGGGATGTGCGACCCGATGCAGGTCGTCCTCGTGGGCGGGGTCGGGCAGGGCGATCGGGTACTTCTGGACGTACTGCTGCCGGAAATTGAGCGCCCGCAGCACGAGCGACTGGTCGAGCAGCCGCAGCCAGCGCCGCCCGAGGGCGAGGCGCAGGTCGAACGCTACCGGCTCGGCGGCGAAGGTGAACGGCAGCGCCTGCCGTTCGGCCACGGTCTCCAGGGGACGGTCGTCCGGCAGTGGTTCCGGGCTGCCGCCACCCGGCCGGAACCGGGTGGGCGGCGCCGAGCTGACCGCATATTGGGCGGTGACCGGCGAGCCCGCGTCGGCGCCGGTGAACTCGCCGAGCTGCCACTGGCGGGTCAGCATCCAGAGGGCGTCGCGGACCTCGGCCCGCAGCGCCCGGGCGAAATCGGTGGTCCGCGGCCGGCCCTCGAGCCGGTTCCACACGCCGACCGCCGGATGCTCGCGGTCGCGCAGCGCCCCGGCCAGGTCGACGATCCGGGTTTCGGTTGCCACGGGCTCAGTCATGGGTCGCCTTCCAGCGTGCGTTCGCGATCGCGAGATCGGTGCTGATGGTGATCGGTTGGGTGGTGGCCGACAGCAGCGTCGCGGGCAGCAGTTGGGCGTACGCGCTGTCCTCCAGGTGAGCCGGCTCGACCGCCCGTTGCCGGGCCAGGTCGAAGGTCTCGGTGACCGCCGCCAGCAGGTCGGCGTCGTTCCAGGTGCCGGTCCTCGCCGGCGGGCCGACCAGCAGCATCGCCTGCGGCGGCTCGGAGTCGGGCCGGTCGACCTGCATCGCGATGCCGGTGGTCTCCACGCCGGCCGGCACCACCTCGGTCCACTCGTCGAACAGCAGTCCGCAATGGGCGGCGTCGGGGTTGATCAGCGGCTCGTTAGCGTAATGCGCGGTGAACAGCAGCTTGTCCTCGGTGATCGTCGCACCGGCCGCGAACTCCATGCCCAGCCAGTGATCGTTCGGGTGCACGGGCAGCTGGATCGGGGTGAGTTGGGGCTCCTTGCCGGGCGGCAGCGCGCCGAGCAGGCCGCCGTCCTCGCGGAGCGCGTCGCTCAGCATGACCACCTTCTCCCAGAGTCGCGGCATCTCCCGCACCCGGGCCACGCCGTGCAGCCAGTCGTCGATCGGGAAGTCCCGGTTGACCGGCGCCCTGGTGAGGTGTTGCAGCAGCGGGTCGCTGTCGCCGCGGGCCCTGCGCCAGGAGGCGGCGACCGCGGCCGGCGGCGCGTACTCCGGCACGACCAGGACATCCGGGCCGAGCAGGGCCTTGAGGGCGTCGATCCCCGCCTGCACCCGGTCGGGTGCGGTGACGGCGGCGTCGTAGGCGGCGAGCGCCGCGTCGGCCTCCGCCAGCCGGGCGGTGATCTCGGCGGTCAGGGCGTTCGTCCGGGTCAGAAGCTCGGCGCCGAACGCGGCGACCCGGTCGAGGATGCCGGTCACGTCGAGCCCGGACGGGTCGACGTCGGTGAGTGGTCCGCGCGCGGCGACGTCGGACAGCAGGGCGCTCAGCGTGGTCCGGGTGTTGGTCACGAGCTGGGCGAGCGGCTTCAGCCGGTTGCCGAAGTCGGTGCGATGCTTGCCGACTGTCGTGCGGTAGGTAGCGGGTTTGGGAGGCAGGGCCGGCAACGCGGTGAGCAGCAGCCGGTCGGCTTGTTGCAGCAGCCGGAACCGCTCCGGGTCGGTGGTGGCCTTCGGCAGCGCGTCGTAACGGGCCAGGAGGGTATCGGCGTCGGCCAGCGCCCTGGTCATCCGGGCGGCGACGGCCGCCACCGCGGCGAGGACGTCGGCGAACGCCTGCCGCCGCCACGTGGTCAGCTCACCCCAGCCGCTGCGGGTCACGCCGAATCCGGACGCGGTGGTGACCAGCCCGGCATACCGGCTGATGAAGGTGTCGATGCCGGAGATCACCGCGGTGCGGTTGGCGACCGAGATGTCGTGCGCGAGGCTCGCGGCGCTGCCGGACAGGGAGGCGAGCGACGCGCGTACGGTCGCGGGGCGTTCCCGCCGCAGCGTGACGGCGTCGTCGGCCGACCGGTCGACCGGGGTGCCGCCGGCGGCCGGCACCTGATCGCTGACCTTGAGCGGCCGGGCCGTGGTGAGCAGCGTCCGCAATGCGTTGACCAGCGGCGACAGCTCGAAGAAGCTGACTTTGCCGGTGACCCGGGTGGTGAACTGGATGGTCAGCTCGGCATCCGGTCGCGGATGGTTGCGCGCGACGACCACGCCGATTATCCGGTCCTCGAGGTCGGTCATGGCGGCCTGGCCCGCCGAGCGCACGGTCCACAGCAGATCGATCGGGGAGAGGTTGACGTCGTCCATCGTGACGACGGTGTTCTGGGCGTGGCCGTTCGAGGGGTCGGTCCAGGTGACCAGGGCCGCGACATCTCCGTCGTCGGGCAGCACGGTGGTCAGCCAGTTGTTCACGGCCGGCTCCGCCTGGGCCCGCGGCGGATTCCCGCCCGGGGACGAGAGGCCGGGCGTCAGCCGTAGTCCGAAACGGTGGGTCAGGGTCACCCCGCTGCGGGGCGTCCGGATGATCGCCGGGTCGGGGGGAAGCCCATCCTTCGCGTACGCGTCGAGCGTGGCCGTCGCCCGTTCGGTGTTGCCGGACAGGGCCTGGTGGGTGCCTTCGGCCACGGCCAGGTCGGCGAGCGCGTCGTTGAGGTCGATGAGCCGCTTCACCTCGGCGGTGATCGCGGCGGCCTGTTCCGGGGTGGCGTCCGGCAGCGAGCCGATGCCGAACTTGTAGTCGTCGGGCACGTCGTTGCGGGTCACCCACCGCACCAGGGCGAGCCCGTCGACCACGTTGCGGGCTTCGACCAGCGTGATGTCCGCGTTCTGCGACGCCTCGGTGACCGTCTCTCCGATCTTGCCGGCGCGCAGCGGGAACCGCTGCCGCAGGGCGTCGATGAACTGGTCCACCTCGGCCTGGCCGTACCGGTCGTGCAGGCCCCGCTCGAGCTGGTAGCCGAGCAGCGCGCCCAGCGACTGGCCCTGCCGCAGCCCGTCGAGCAGCCCGAGCGCGGTCCGTATCCGCTCCGAGCTCAGGTTCACGGCGAACGCACCAGGGTTGCCGGGCGTGGCGTTGGCGACGTAGCCGGCCCGCAGAACGGCGGCGGTGCGGGCGTGCGCGGGCGAGGGCGCGTGCACGAACCCCGCGTTGCCCAGGTCCTGCATCAGCGGCGTGCCACCGGCGAAGGCCTGGGCGAGGGGACCGCTCAGCGTCACCGGCGAGAGCGGCTCGCTGCGCGGCCGCACGTCTTCCAGCCAGCCGTACGCGCCCAGGTGCAGCCCGGGCTTGGCGGCCTGAGTGCCGTCGGGGCCGTAGCGCAGCTCGGAGAGCCGTTCGGTGGCCAATCCCAGACGCCACGCGTCGAGCCGGTAGGTGGCGAGGTCGAGGTGTTCGGCGAGGACCCGTTCGAGCTTGGCGGTCGGCAGGTCGGCGAGCAGGCCGAGCGCGTCGACCTGCTCAGCCAGCTGCGCGGTCGCCGGAGAGCTGCGCAGCACGGTCGGCACGTGGTCGACGACGAGCCGGGCCGGGTCGCCGGTGATCGCGGGCTCGGCCGAGTAGAGGCGTCGGAACCGGCTCTCGCTCGGCAGGGGCTTCCCGGCCGCGGGGATCTTCACGTGCACGAACGGCGGGTCGGCGGCGAGCTCGCGTGGGCCGGCCACCCCGGCGGCGACGGCGAGGGCGCGGGCGGAGTCGGCCCAGCCCAGCAGGACGGCGTGCCGCAGCAGCAGATACAACAGGGTGGGCGGCGGGGTGCCGTCGGCGAAACCGGTCTCGAGGCGGATCGTGTCGAGGCTGGACCCGGCGGCGTCGGCCAGCCAGCGGACGTAGTTGCGGCCGTCGGAGGCGTACGGGCGTACGGGATCGGTCTCGGAGAGCGGGCGGTCGTCGATGAGCGGGGACAGCAGGGGTTGCTGGAAGTCGACGAACAGCCTGCGCAGCAGGTCGGGATCGGCGCTGTCGGCGCCGAAGCGGGTCAGCAACGCCCGCACGGGACCGGGCAGGCCGAGCCGGTCGAGTTCCGGCAGCACACTGCCGCCGCGCCCACCGAGGCTCTCGCGGTTGAACAGGTCCTCGACGCCGCGGGCGTACCGCTGGTGGTACTCGGCCGAGCTCGGGTGCAGCGCCAGGATGTCGAGCAGCAGCTGCTCGGGGTCGTCGGTGCCCGTGCCGGGGCGGGGGAGGCGGGGCACGGATGCGGTGGCCGCGGCCCAGTCCTGGGCGGCGGCGGTCAGCACCTTGTTCAGCCCGCGCCGGTGCGCTGCTTTGGCGGAGTCGGGCCAGGTCAGCTTCGAGAACGCGGTGGTGGGCAGGAGCCCGTACGGCTGACGTCCGATCTTGACGGCGGGCAGCGGCCCGCGCCCGGACACGTAGCGCAGGAAGAAGTCGCGGGTCGCGTCGACGGCGTCCGGCGACAGGATCGGGTTCAGCGCGGTCCGCAGGAAGTAGCCCCACGTCGCGGGCCACAGGGCGGTGTTGGCGGCGCGGGCGTCGCGCTGGTCGGTGCCGTCCGCATTGGGCATCCCGGCCAGCACGGCCGGGCCGAGACCGAGCAGCTCCGCGAACTGCTGGCCGTCCGAGCGCGACATCCACGAGGCCGGCCCGGCGGCGGCGAGGGCGTGCGGCAGCGTGCCGGCCCGCAGCGCGGCGTCGGCCTCGACGATGCTGTCCTGCCCGGCCGGCAGCTGCTCGCTGTTGTTGGTCGGCGTACCCTGCGGCAGCAGCGCGTACCCGCCGGGGCTGCGCAGCTGGTTGGTGATCAGGCCGGTCAGGTCGGCGGCGGTCTGCACCGGGGTGCTGCCCTGCCGCAGCCCGAACACGACGAGCCGGTCGACGCCGTTGCGGATCTGGTCGGTCAGCGGGATCCGTACGCCCATGCCGACCTGCACGGCCCGATCGAAGTCGGTCAGCCAGCGCAGCGCGTCCGGCACGTGCAGGACGCCGGTCGCCGGGTCGACGGAGAGCTGGTCGGCGGCGCCCGGGTCGGGACTGACCGCGAGGGTGGCCGGAACCGGGGCACCGGTGACCGACAGCACCTGCTGGTCGCCGACGTAGCCGAGGACCTGGAAACGGTCGGGCAGCAGCCGGGTGTGCGCCCTGTGTCCAAGACGAGGTCGCCGGGGTGGTGGCCGGGGCCGGGAGCACGAGGAACGCCACGGCTACCGCGTCGCCGGTCGCGGTCGCGGCGTTCTCGACGCCGGCCGGCCGCCGGCCGCGGATCGTCGCGGCGCGGGTGGTGCTGGTGGCGGCGACCAGCGCGGCGTCGGCCTGGCGCTGCCTGACCCGGTCGCCGTGGGCCCGCCAGACCGCGGTCCAATAGGTGATCGTCGGGGTGCGGTCATTTGCCGCGACCGCCTGCGTGGTGACGACGACCAGCACGGTGGCCCCGGCGGCGAGGCCCGACGGCTCGTCGGCCGGGTTCGAGGGCACCCGGGTGGTCAGCAGCCAGGCGGCGCGCCCGGCCGGTACGCGGGTGACCAGTTCCCGCCAGGCGGACCGGCGTCCGGCCGCGGTGCCGGCGGCCGCCCACCGGGCGGTCCAGTAGGCGTCGACCGCGGCGATCTCCGCCCGGGTCGGGGTGGCCTCGTTCTTTTCGACCGACCACTCGTCGGGGAAGACCCGCACGAGCAGCTCGGTCGCGGTGAAGCGGGTCTCCACCCGGACCGGGCCGAGCAGGACCGGGAAGTCGTCGCTGAGCGTCGTCGGTGGCTGGGTCATCGTGGCAACATCTCCTGCGCGTGTACGGCCACCAGGACCGGGACCTGGAAAAGGAGGTAGGCGAGATCGGCCGAGCTGAGGCCGGCGAACCAGAGCGGCAGGTTCACGTCCTCGGCGCGCTGGTCCTTCTTCTCGTTGTCGTCGACGTTGTCCAGCGGCTGCAGGCCGACGCTGACCGTGGGGTCGAGCTCGAGGAAGCCTAGGTGGTGCGGGTCCACGTCGTTCCAGGTCAGGTCGTTCCAGACCTCGAGGTTGGTGGGCGTGCCGTCGTCGACGCCGAAGCGCGGGTCGCCGGGCCGCTCCTTGATCATGAAGAACCAGCCGGGGTCGTCCGGCGGGTTGCCGCGGGCCTCGTCCGCGTCGAGGTCGAAGCCGAGCAGGTAGATGTCGGGCTCGATCTTCGCCTCGTACAGCGGCAGCCGCACCACGTCGTGTCCCGGCACCACCCCGTCCGGCAGGGTCACCGGCCGGCGCTGCTGGGTCGTGTCGGGACCGTCCGGTCCGGGCGGCCACTCGGCCCGCTGGGCGTAGACGGCCGCCGTCGGATACTTCTTCAGCAGCTCACCCCGGATGACCAGGACGAGGTCGTCGGTCAGCCGGTTGCCGTTCTGGCCGAGGAAGCCGGACCGGGGCCAGGTGTGGATCGGCGGGATGTCGTAGGTGCGCTCACGCAGCTGCGCCGGCGTCTCATCCGGCAGCGGCAGCGTCGCGCGCGGGTCCCAGAACTGCCGGAACGGCGTGCCGCGCTGGTCGGTCGGATACTCGCGCCAGAGCAGCTCGCGGCCCATCTCATGGTTGAGACCCACCAGGTACGCCTCGATGAACTCCCGGTTGTTGGCCAGCAGGGTGACGGAGTTGCCGGGCACCAGCGAAAGGTTGGGCACGAAGGCGTCCACGCCCTGGTCGAGCAGGGGCTGATAGGTGGGCAGGTCGAACACCGGGTACGCCATCGCCTCGACGAACTGCTCGGCGAACGGCCGCAGCCGGTCGGGGACGCCGACCGAGTCGAACAGGTTCTTCGGTACGGTGTCGTCGGCCCGCAGCCCGGTCAGCGCCGCGTCGGTTGCCTCGGCCACCAGCAGGCGCGGCCGCGCGGTCGCGGTACGGGCGACCGCGACCGCCGAGGCCAGACCCTGGTAGAGCTCGTGCAGCGCGCCCTTGAACCGGGTCGCCTCGGCGCTGTCGGTGGTGCCCACCGTCGTCGCGGCGGGCTCGCCGGGGTCGCTCAGTACGAAGTCGGGGCTGTGCGGCAGCCGGTCGACCGGGTCGGCGTCCGGGTCGACGCCCGGGTGCAGCGCGCGTTCGACCTGCTCGTCGGTCACCAGCCCGCCCGGGGTGCCCTTGGGCGGCGCCGCGGTGACCGCGTCGGTCGGGGCGTCCATGCGCGGCAGCAGGCCGTTGACGGTGAACGTGCCGCCGGGCGGCGACAACGACCGCATCAGCCGCGCGCCCGGCCGGGCGATCCGCCGCATCTCCGGCGACACCGGTGCCGCCGCCACCTGGCTCCGCGCGACCCGGAAGCCGAGCGCGACCTTCGCCGGCGTGTCGGCGGACGGGTCGTCGGCGATCACCCGCGGGTGGGCGGGAGCGGTCAGGGTCAGGGCCCGGCCGGTCGGTGCGGCGGCCAGCGCGGCCAGGGTCGTACCCGTCGGCGGGTCGATGTGCCGCGTCTGCAGCGCGTGTCCCACCTCGCGGGCCGCCTGGGCCGCGCGGATCTTGGTGTTGACCGCGAGGACGTCGCCGACCTGCCGCCAGGCCGCGGCCATCAGCTCCTCCTGCCGCGCCTGCACGACCCGGGTGCCCAGGTTGGCCGCGACCCGGAACCGGGGGTCGAAGTTGAGGCGGTGCACCCAGTTGCGCACGTCCGGCGCGTCCGACCCGGTCTGCAGGCGGGAGGTCAGTGCGTGCCAGCGGCCGTAGAGCGGCGGCGTGATCAGCGGGTCGGCGCCACCCGGCGTCCCGTCGGTCCGATAGTCCTCGGCCAGGTTGATCACGCCGGCAAGGGCCTGCTCGAACGGGTGCGGGTACGCCGGCAGGCTCGGGTCCTGGTGCCAGTTGTCCCAGTTCTCGGGCAGGTCGAACGGCGGGTCCTCGGGGGCCGGGGGCACCCGCAGCGCGCCGCCGAGGCGCAGAATCCCGCCCAGCTCGGCCGGAGTGGTGATGCCGGGCAGGCCGAGGCCGGGCGTGTTGTGCACGTCGATGTCTCGGCGGCCCACCCGCGGGTCGGCGGCCTGCGGGCGCAGCAGCCGCACGAGGAGCTCGAAGTCGCCGGCGGTGCCGGTCCGGAACGCCCACCGGTAGTAGTACGGCAGCTCGCCCTCGGCCCGCCGGTTGGCGTAGTGCGGACCCCAGCTCGAGTAGAGCGAGCCCGGGGACAGGGCAGGGTCGAACCCCAGCCCCGCCAGCCGCCCGGTCTCGAACGCCGGAACCAGGAATGCCACGTACGCGGTGTCGGGTTCCAGCCTGCGCGGGCAGATCAGCCGCGCGCAGGCGCTGTCGGCGTCGGTCCTCAGCACGCCGGCGAGGGCGGCGAGCGCGACGTCGGTGCTGTCGGTGGCGACGGGGGAGTCGAGCGCGCCGTTGACGTGGACGTGCGCCCACGCGCCGAGCTGGTCCGGACGAGGGAGCGTGGTGACGTCGCGTACCGAGATGGCCGGAAGCGGACCGCTGCCTTGAGCCGCTTCGGTGAACTCCGCGTCCCCGCCGGCGGGGTCGTCGCCGGCGGCGAGGACGGCCAGCGCGAGCCAGGGTGCCAGCCGGTGACCGGAGTCCTGGACGGCCGGGCTGTAGCGCCAGGGGAAGTCCTCGTCGGCGAACTCGATGTGGGCGAGGAAGTTCGGTTCGAAGTTGGTGATCCCGGCCCGCGGCTCGACGCGGGCGATCGCCCGCGCGTCGACCCCGACCACATCGCCGGGCCCGTAGAGCTGAATCGGCTGGGGGACCGTCCTGGTGAGGGGATCCCGGCCGGAAACCGGTACGCCGGTGATCAGCAGATCCACGTCGATGCTCGCCCGCGCCGCCGCACCGGGATCGGCCTCGATCCGCGTGGTGAGCCCGGACCGCAGCCACGGCAGGAACGTGTACGCGTTGGTGGTCACGGGTGGCTCCCCGGCGTGAACAGCTCGGCGGTCCCGGTGAGCTCGGTGACGTCCGGGTCGGCGGCGGCCAGACCCGAGCGGGACACCCCGGATGCGACCAGCACGTTTCCGGCCGACCGGGCGGCGGCGAACGCGTACCGTCCCTCGCCGAGCCCAGCGACCGGCGTCCAGCTGTCGGTGCCCGGCGTGGTGCCCGGGTCGTAGAGCACCGCACTGCGATAGCCCGCCTCGTCGCGGTCGCCGGCCGCGCCGCCCACGACGAGCACCGTAGCGTCGCCGAGCGCGACCGCCCGGTGCAGGGCCCGGCCCGACGGCATGTCGCTGGCCGCGGTCCAAGCGCCGGTATCGAGGTTGAAGCGCTCGGCCGTGCGCTGGCTGAACGGGTCGAACGGCCCACCCGCCGGCGCGCCCGGCGCGAGCCCGCCCGTGATGAGCACGGTCTTGTCGGTCAGACGGGTCGCCTGATGGTGGCGGCGGGCGTGCCGCAGGCTCCCGGTCGGCGTCCACTTCGTGCCGTCATAGAGCTCGCAGAACGCCAGGGCCGGATCCTCGGCCGTACCGACCGGGGCGCTGCCGCCGCAGACCAGCACGACGCCGCCGTGCAGCACGATCGCCGTGTGGCCCGTGCGCGCGTCCGTGAGGTCGGCGGCCGCCGTCCAGGTGTCGTGGTCGTCCGGGTGGAAGATCTCGGCCGAGCGCAGCGCGTGCACGGTCGATCCGGTCCGGATCGCGCTGCCGCCCGCGACCAGCACCGTGCCGCCGGGCAGGAGCACCGCGCTGTGACCCCACCGGGCCTGGCCCATCGTCGGAGTCAGCCTCGTCCACGAATGGTTCTTCGGATCGTAGAGCTCGACGGTGTCGAGCGGAGTGCCGTCAACGCCGAGCCCGCCTGTGACCAGGGCCGCGCCGTTGCCGATCGGGGTGATCGTGTGCAGCCGCCGGGCGGTGTCGAGCGCGCCCGCGGCGTGCCACTTCGCGTCGGCCGGGTCGTAGTACGCGGACTGCTTCACGGCCTTCCCGGAGGCGTCCGCGCCGCCCGCGACCAGGACCGTTCCGGCGTCCTCGACGGTGACGGCGCCGTCGTGCTGGCCGTCCCAGCGGGCGGCGGCGAAAAGGTCGGGCGTGCGGGCCCAGGATCCGGTGGCCGGCCCGGCGGTAGTGGTGGTCATCGTGGTAACCCTTCGTCTGGTCGTCACGGGATCAGGGCCTCTGCTGTCGTGGCCGGATCCGAGAAGTCGGGACCGGGCGCCCCCGCACCGGACGCCGCGACACCGCCGGCGACCAGCACCCGGGTGTCGGCGAGCTCGGCGATCGCGAACGCCGAGCGCCCGGTGCGCATCCCGGCGCGGGTGGTCCAGCGGTCGCCGGCCGGGTCGTAGGCGGCCACGTACCGGAAGCCGGCCGTCTGCTCGGGACCGCCGGTGCCGCCGAGCACCAGCACGAGGCCGGAGCCGGTGAGCAGCCCGCGGTGCCCGGTGCGGCCGCCCGGCATCGGCGCGGCCGGCGACCAGGTGCCGTCATGGGGGTCGAACAGCTCGGCGGTGGCGAGGCTGTGCGGGTCGTAGGTGCCGTCGGACGCGGTGACCGCATCGCCGCCGGTGACGAGGACCCGGCCCGCGCCGAGCGGGGTGGCCTGGTGGCCCTTGCGCGCGGTGGCGAGGCTGCCGGTCGCCGACCAGGTTCCCGGACCGACGGCGTACACCTCGCAGTAGGCCAGCGCGGCGGCGTCACCCTCGCCGGTCGGCCGGGCACCGCCGACGACCAGGACGCGGCCGGCGTCGAGCGGCACGGCCCGGTGACCGCTGCGGGCGTCGAGCATCGGCTCAGCGGGAGACCAGCTACGCGCATCCGGGTCGAACAGCTCCACCGTGTCCAGCGCGCTCCCGGAGGCACCCGTGCCGCCGGCGACCAGCACCCGTCCACCCGTGATCACCGTCGCGGTGTGGCCGAACCGGGCACTCCCGAGCCGGCCCGGAAGCCTCGACCAGGCGTTGGTGGCCGGGTCGTAGAGCTCGGCCGAGTCGAGCGCCGTACCGTCGACGTCCCGGCCGCCCGCGATCAGCACCCGGCCGTCGCCCAGCAGCGTGGTCGTGTGCAGTTCGCGGGCAGTCGTGGGCGCCGGCCCGGCGGACCAGGAGTTGCCGGTCGGGTCGAACAGGGCCGTGGTGACCCCGGCGATCAGCACCCGCCCGCTGCCGAGCACGACCGCGTCCACGCCGGACGCCGGCGCGGGCAGCGTGCCCGCGTCGGTCCAGGTGTCGGGGACCGCGGGCGGCGCGGCGGCCTCGGCGGCCGGGATGACGTGCAGCCGGCCGTCGAGGGCGGGGTCGGCGGCGACGAACCCGGCGAGCGCGCCGGCCGCGGCCGCCTGGCTGCGGAAGGTCGCGGGCGGGAACGCCTGGATGTTGCTGCGGACGTAGGCGACGACGAACCGCTGGTCGCCGACCGTCACGGTCTCGTCGGCCGGGAACGGCTGGCGCAGCGAGGCCTCCCGCTGCGACAACGGGCCGCGGCTGGTGCTGCTGCCGCTGAGCAGCTGGTCGAAGAGCGCCCCGTTGATGTCGTGAAAACGCGTGACCGGTGCCGCACCCCCGCCCGCGGCCAGCGCCGTCCGCCGCCGGGCCGCCCGCGGACCCGCCGGCGCGCCGCTGTCCACGACGTGCAGTTCGTAGCGGGCGCTGCGCCGAACCACCCGGGCCGTTTTCAGCGCGGTGCCGTCGGCACCCAGCTCGAGCCCCGCGTCCTGGGTCTCGTAGCCGGGCCGGGAGAGCCGGTCGGCGTCGCTGAGGTCCTGGAACTGGCCCATCGCGAACTTGTCGCCCGGCACCGACAGCCGCCGCAGGCCGCTGCCCACGACCGGGTCGACGCTGAACTGCCTGCCGTCGGCCGCCACCTGCCCGCCGACCCGGTCGATGCGTACGTTGAGCGGCAGCGCCCGCTGCCGGATCGTCAGCGTGCCGAGCGGGTGCAGGACCAGGTCGTCGCTGTCGGGCAGCCGCCGCAGGGTGACCAGCGACTTGCCGCTGCCGGTCGGCAGGTGCGTCTGCCAGCCCTCGGGCTTGACGATCTCGCCGGCCAGCAACGGCAGCACGAGGATCGACGGCAGCGTGGTGGTGATCGGGTCGGACCAGGTCAGGTCGAAGTCGGCCGAGATCTCGAAGAAGAGGAACCCGATCGAGCCGCGGCCCTTGGCGTGGTACGGCGACGGCCCCTCCAGCTGGAAGCGCAGGTCGATGTGGAACAGGCCGACGCCGAACGCCTTGAGCGAGAGGCTGCCGCGGCTGGCGCCGCTGAACCGGAACGGCGACCGCTGGAACAGGGCGTCGACGCCGAGGTGGCCCTCGATGCCGAAGTCGTCGAAGCCGAGCTTGATGTGCAGGTCGCCGCCGAACTGGATGGTGTTGCTGGTGATCGCGAAGTAGCCGGAGAGCCGGATCAGCTGACCGTCGTCGTTGAGCAGGTCGACCGCGAGCCGGTCCGGCACCGCGAAGGGCAGCTGCGGCGGCCGGTACGACGGGTGGAACCCGCCGACCGTGATGATCAGGTCCTGGTTGTCGCCCCACGCGACGAGCAGGCCCATCCCGCCGTCGAGGGGAAGGCCGAGCACGTTGGAGTCGAACAGCCGGGCGCTGAACCACAGCCGGTTCTTGTCCGGCTCGAGGGCGCCCGCGAACGCGACCTGGATCGTCACCAGCGGCAGCCGCGGGCTCGGCAGGATCGCCCGGAGCACGCCCAGCACCGCGATGTTGCCGGGCACCTCGATGACAAGTGCCAGCGACAGCGTGACCAGCGGCGGCGTGCCCCAGGCGATCTTCGCCATCGGCCCGATCAGGAACGTGCCCTGCTCGGGCGGGAAGAACGCGTTGAGGTCGGACAGGATCCGCGGCGCGTTGGCGATCACGTCGCGCGGGAACATCACGGTCTCGATGGCACCGGTCTGCACGCCCTGGCTCAGCGCCTGCAGGTTCATGCCGCGGTTGAGCCCGATGAGCCCGCCGACCGCCTGCAGCGTGAACCCGAGCCCGAGCTGAATGCCGGTCCCGAACTCGGCGGTGATGACCGCCAGCAGCGAGAAGCCGGATGACCCGTCGGGCATACGGGTGCTGATCAGCCCGATCGCCTGCAGTTCGAGGAAGCCCGCGAACTCCAGTGCCATCGCGCCCGCGTACTCACCGCGCGCCGGGTCGTACGAGAGGAACCCGCCGCCGGCGACGACCCCCACGTCGATGCTGAGGCCGGCGCCGGCCGGCGGCTTGAACCCGAGCGAGACGTCGACCGGCCCGAGGTTCCCGTCGTGGTTCGGCTTCCCGCTGATCACCGCGGTGAGCCCGATCCGGTCGACGACCGCGGTGATCGGCCCGAGCGTCGCCTTGAAGCTCGCACCGAGGCTGATCGGCAGATCGCCGCCCGACGGCGCCGCGGACACGGTGAACCCTTGAACCTCGACCGGGCCGATCCGCTCGCGCGCCGGAATCTGAATCTCCAGGTTGGACGTACCCCGGAAGTAGAACCCGTTCCGGTGCGACACCCCGACCGCGAGGTCGCCGCCGACACTGAACCCGTCCGCGGGCAGCAACGCCCCGATGAACCCGTCGGCGTCGTCGGGCCGGAAGACGAACTTCAGCCCCTTGAGCTCGAACTCGGCGAACGGGTCCACGTCGTCGCCGTCGAGCCGCACACCCCCGGTTCCGGCCACGGTCGTGAACTCGAGCCGGGTCCCGCCGGGTTTACCGAGCACCAGCACCGGCTCTTTGCCCTCACCCGTACGCTCGGCGAGGACCTCGATGGCGCCGGTGTCGTGCACGGGCACCCCGGCGTCCGACTCGAAGCCGAGGATCATGTCGACGCCCCGGCCCGGCCGGACGACGATGCCGATGCCGCCGTTGAGGTCGAGATCGCTGCGGATCGTGACGGTGATGTCCGGCCCGAGCTCGAAGCGGAACCCGAGGACGCCGTCGAACGAGGGCAGCAGGGCGAAACCCGGCGGATCCGACGGCACCTCGATCAGCCGGATGTCGGCCGACATGCTGGTGTTCGCGTCCGAGCGGGTGAAGACGACGCCGCGCAGGGCGCCGACCGGCGCGTCGCCCGGCTCGCCGGGGAGTCCGCGGACGGCCTCGGCGGTGCCGGCCACCACCGCCTCGGCCCGGACGTCGACGCCGAGCGTGCTCACCAGGTTGTCGACCTGGGAGGCGAAGGCACTGAAGTCGAAGTCGGCGGTGCCCCAGCCGAACGCGTTGCGCAGCACCTGTGACGGGTCGCTGAGCACGCGAGGCAGGTCGGCGACGTCGAGGCTGAGCCGGGTGTAGGCCGGGCGGTTGCCCGCGGGCGGCGTGTAGGTCGCCTTGATCACGCCGAACGCGCGCAGGGCGAACGCCAGGCGCGGGCGGAAGCGCTGCAGATAGGTGATGATCAGGTGATCGAGGAGCTGGCCGGGGAAGAGCGCCGGGAAGTTGTCGGCGACCAGCGCCGGCGGGAACTGGGACGCCGGGGCGGCCGAGACCGCCCGGATGCCGGAGACGACGCCCTGGACGGCAGTCAGCGTCCGGGCCACTTCGTCGGGTGAGAACCGGGCCTGCCGCGGGTTTCCGAGGCCGCCGCCGAGGTTGAGGCCGCCGTCGCCGAGCAGGCGGCGCAGCGCGTCGTACAGCGTCGTCACGGCGGCGGCGACGCCGGTCAGCGGCTGCGGGATGGCGCTGACCTGCCAGCCCAGCTCCTGCACGAAGCCGGCGAAGGCGTCGGCGGAGCTCAGCGCCGCGCGCAGCGGCAGCAGCGCCTGGCCGACCTCGGCCAGGACAGTCTCGATGGTGCCCTGCTCAGATGTCGTCATCTTCGCTCGACTTCGCGGTCGGATAGAACTTGTCGGACAGGATGCGGTGCATGCCAGGGTCGACACGGTTGACGATCAGCCACTTGCAGACGAAGCAGTACTCGGCGCCGTCGTCCTTGTTGCGGTTCTCGTCCTTGCCCCGCTTGAACCCGGAGATGGTCACGACGGTGCCCCCGGTGGTGGTGCTGCCCGGATCCGAGTCCTCGGTGGCGTGGTTGCGCATTTTGCAGGCGCCGGCCGGGCGGTAGCGGCCGGCCGCCTGATGCAGGGCTCCCTCGTAGACGCCGATCACCCGGTACGCCTTGCAGGGCGCGCGGAACCCGTCGAAGCTCTCCGGGTCCTCGGGCACGTTGGAGGCCTTCGTCTTGTCCTTGTTCGGGTTGAGCGGCTGCAGCGTGGAGCGCATGTGCGCCAGCACCTTGCGGTCGGCCGCGAGCAGCGGCGTGCCGGTGTTGTTACCGAGCGGCACGAAGAGCACGGACCCCGCGAAGAAGGTGGGCGTCGGTTTCGGGATCGCCGCGCCGGTGAGCGTGATCTGACCGGCGGACTCGTCGATGTCGCCGACGATCGACAGCCCCTCGATGAGGTCGCCGAGCGGAAGCTGCTGATTGGGCAGTCCGTCAATCGTGATCAGGCGCAGGGACACCAGCAGGTTCGGGAAGTCCGCCCGCGCCTGGACCCACTGGCCGACGTCGGCCGGATCGATGGTGACCAGGATGTTGCCGTTGGGGAGGTTGTCGGTCGGCGTCACCACCCGCGACGAGAACGCCATGCGCGGCAGGGTGAGCCACTTGACCCGGTCCGGGTCGATCGGGCTGGTCGCCGGCGAGGGCGGGACGGTCTGGGGCGGGCGCGGCTTGATCGACGCGAGAATCGCGATGTTGTCGAATCCGGCGAGGTCCTGGTCCACCGCGCCGGCCGGATCCCTGGGCTCGGCGCCCGGGAAGTCCTCGTTCTCGTCGCCGAGGTTGAAGCTGTGCCCGATCTCGTGCCCCACCTTGTTGATGACGTCGTCGAAGTCGACGGAGACGCCGTCCACGGTGCGCGGCAGCTCCCGCGGGTCGCTCGGGTTCGTGTAGGCGACGGAGAGGACCGTTTTACCGTTGACGCTCTGCGCGGTCATGCTGAAGTTGTTGATGTTGCGGCCGCTGTGGAAGTCGTCGAGGACGATGATCGCGACCAGGCCGCGACTGCGCTGGAACTGGGTGTCCTTCGGCGCCCACTGCTGCCCGATCGGGAACGTGTGGCCGGCGGCCGAGAACTGCAGCCCGCCGAAGAGGCGCGCGACCGCGTTGTTCGGGTTGGTCGGCTCGGTCTGGGCCTTCTGATCCGCGAGGGCGTACAGCTCCGGTGGGTGGCGGCGCGGGTCGTTGCGGATCTCCCGGTGCGCCACGCGCTGCGGGTTCCAGAACTCGTACAGCCGCTTGACGAAGACGGCCATGGTCATGGTGCCGTCGTCGCCGGGAGGCTGATCCTGATGGATGCCGTCGGGGAACCGCGAGGAGGCGCGGTCGGCGAGCCGCCGCCCGAGTTGGAGCCCGAAGACGGTGTCGCGGGCCTGGACGATGCCGGGCGACTCCTGCTGCCAGGCCCGGATCAGGTCGTCCGACACGTTGTCCGGGTTGAACGTCGACGGCGGCGCGGTCAGGCCCTGGGCGCGCCAGAGGTTCCGCAGGACCGCGGGATCCCGGTTCTCGCCTCGCCGGGGAAGGCCCACGAACGCCACGAGCTGCTGGGGCGAAAAAGTATTCGGGAACGGGTCGTCGGGCGGGAACGGTGCGCCCTGCGGCAGCACCTGCTTACCGTTCTGCACGAGGGGCCTGTCCAGCACCCGGAAGGCGGGGGTCAGCGCCCGCTGACGCGACGGCAGGAAATGTTTGAAGACGTTGAAGCTGTCCTTCAGCAGGCCGTACGGCTGGTGGCGCTGCTTGGTGAACAGCTCCTGCTGGACGCGTGCCACGATCTTGTCGAAGAGGTCCCGATCCTCGTTGAGAAACCCTTCCGCCAGGAACAGCAGATTCTGCCGGTCCGGGGCCTGGGCATAGCCCGGCGCGGCAACCGCCTGCAGGTCCGTACGCGGCGTGTTGTAGTCGACGACACGTACCGGAATGGCGGCAGTGGCCCCGAGGAACTGGCCCCGCACCTTGGGGATGTGGTCGTTGTCGGCCCCGGGATCGGTCGGCTTCAGACCGAGCAGCCGTCCCTGGCCCGTAACCGTGAACGTCGACGCGTCCGTCGAAGTCAGCTGCACGAAACCGTGGCCGGTGATGTCGCCGATCAGGTCGGCTCCGGTGTCCGTGTCGTCGCTGAACCGGGCGAAGATCGACGGCTGGGCGTGCGCGAACTGGTCCTGGGCGGTCGTGATCGACTCCGCCCCGAACCACCAGGACTCGATCGTGCGGTGCACCTGCAGCCGGGCCACGATGTACTGCTGGTCGAGGCGGATCTGGAACAGGTAGATGCCGGGGGTCGTCGCGGTCAGCCGCACGCTGGTGGCGCTCGCACCCTGCACGGCGGTCGGCAGATTGTCGAGCCGGTGACCGGTGTCGAGGTAAGGCGCGAGGAACGCGAAGTGCAGGTTCGTGAACGGGACCGGCGTCATCTTGTAACGGGACGCATCGGTGGTATCGGTTTGGCGCTGCCACACCTGCAGCTCCAGCGCCGGGGCGTTCCCGGTCGCGAGATGCAGGTCGCAGTGCGGGAAAAGCACAAGGTCGTCAACTACTGGCGGTGGATTGGCCACGGTTAGCGCCCCCCTTGTCGCTCCGTTGGCCCCCGACCGTATTTCCGAGCGCTGAAGCGGCGCTGACACCGGGCTGAAACGCGGTTCCGCACCGATGTTGAGCAGGTGCCACCCAGCGCGGCCGCCATTGTTGTCACCAGCCCACGGGTCGCAACCTGGCGACCAGCAGGAACCCGCAGTTATCCCAGGCGCCGTAGCGCTGTCTCGACAGCGGCCTCGACCCGGGATGTCATGCCGGGCACATCGATGGGACGGCGCCCGGCGACCTGACCACGGATCCACTTCGGCCCGCTGTCGTCATAGTGCAGCAGGGCATACAGGTCCCACCACGGATCGAGAGTCACCCCGGCGATCGACTCGTAGAGCGACCGGAGCTGCTCCGACCACTCGGGCGAGTAGAGCGCCGCCAAGTATCGCCGGCAGTGTCCGACGTCAATCGCGCGCGACCCCCGATGGATGGAGTTCCAGTCGGTCAGTCCGGTAATCCTCCCGCGCGACCACAGCATGTTGACAGGCAGGAGATCGCAGTGCAGAAAGACGGCAGTGTCCTTCGGCGGCGGCGCCGCCATGACACCGAACGCCGCCTTCCACACAGCCGGCTTCCGTGCGTCGACCGGCACCCGAAACCCGTCCAGAGGAGCGATCCAAGAATCCGTCCAAGGTCGGAACGTCTTCGCGGGCAGATCGAGGGAATGCAGCAATACGGCAATCTCCGCGATCCTCGTCATCCACGACCGAGGCTCCGCCGGATTGAGGTGAACATGCCCCCGCAGCCGGGTCATCAGCAACGATGGCGCGCCTCCCGTCGAAGCGCCAGCAACATCAGCGGCCAGGAGACTCGGAACCGGGAGCCCGCTGCCCGCCACCACACCAAGGTTGACGATCTCCTTCTCCAAGTTCTCCTGCAGGCCGAGCCCGCCCGGGTACTGCCGCAGTACGACGAACGTTCGCCTTCCACGTCGCTCGACAGTCAGCCGATTCACGGCCGAACAGACGCCACCGGTCAACCGGCGACGACCAACGACGCGACTGCCTCGGCCCATCGACGCGGCAACCCAGGCGAGAGTCTCCACGGAGGGCCGGCGCTGCCTGAACCCGCCATCCCTCCAGTCGCCGTCGGTCATGAGCGCGAGCCTATTCGTCACGGGCCTGCGGCGATAAGGGCTTTCTAACCGCCAGAGGCAGTGACCCGGGCTGCCGGTTGAGGCTTGGTCGACCGCCGGCGACAGACACGCTGGAGCAGCTGAAAGCGACGCCCCCGGCCGCCAGGCTCATGCATCGACTCAGTGTGGCTTCCGGGTATTTTGTTCGGCGTCGCGTCGTAGCCGTGTTGCGCGCATCGTGTACATCGGAAGCGGTGCCAAGCGCTCGACCCCTGACCCCGGACGCTCGAGGAGCGATGTTTGAGTAGGCGGAACGGTCGGCGAGGAGATCGTCCACGCAAGCAACGATCGACGGCGCGCAGCGGCAAACCCGACACCGCGGTGACCCCCAATGGCGGCGACGAGGAGCGGAAGGCGAGCGCGGAACGGTTCGACCGGCTCATGGAGCGGGCGACGCATCCGGGACTTCTGACGTACGCGTTGGCCTTCGTCGTCATCCTGGCGGCTTGGAAGTGGCCATTGGCGATCGCCGACCCGACGTCCGTCCACGGCACGGTACGTAACGTCGTCCCATGGATCGTCGCGGGCGTAACGGCGCTGTGCTTCTCGACGCTCACCACGCTCCTCTACAGTTTGGCCCTGGCCAGAAGCTCTGAGGCGGTCAAGAAGTTCGCGGCGGCCGTGCTGAACCGGGCCGGCGTGGGTGCGGCGCTGGGCGCTTTGGTCAGCATCCGCGTCGCGCCCGCGCTGCTCGGGAAACCGAACCACGAAACCGAAACGCCCTTCGCGGACTACCTGAGCAACGCCGGGAACATCATCACGATGTTCACCTTCATCTTCATCGCCACGACGTGGCTCTACTCGCTCGTTGCGCTTGGTACGGCCAGCGCCGCCTTCGTTCGGCGCATCCAGTGGCTGCAGCAGTTCTCGGACAGCTGGGTCGTCCAGAGGCTGCTTCCAACGGCGACCATGCTCGTCATCAACCTGTATGCGTTTCTCCTGGCGCGGATCGTGTACTTCGAGATACACCGCCTGTGACGGGACGCCCGAGGCTGCGACGCGCCGTTGCGGCTGCCATACCAGGTCCAGAGGTCAAATCACGGCGTGCCGTCCTGAGAAAGGCATAACGACGACCACCCGCACGACAACGGACGTGACCATGACCCATGGGCACGCACGACCGGACGACGGACCAGCAGACCTGGCTCAGACCAACGGCCAAGATCGTCACCTAATCACTACTCTGTCCATCGTTATATCGCGGAGCGTATTACGCGAGAAGATATGCGGCTGCTTCAGCCCACAGTGAGCCAGACGAGGCTGCCCAGCCCGGCGACGATGCAGTAGATCGCGAACGGGGTCAGGGTCCGGCGTTCGAAATACCGGGTCAGGAACCGCACCGCCAGGTATGCGGCGATGAACGAGGCCAGGCTTCCCGCCAGAACCTGGCCGTGGATGCCGGCGCCGAGCGGGCCGAACAGGTCGGGGAGCTTCAGGACGCCGGCAGCCAGGATGACCGGGGTGGCCAGCAGGAACGAGAATCGAGCCGCGTCCTCGTGCGAGAGGCCCTTGAGCAGGCCGGCGCCCATCGTCGCGCCGGAGCGGCTGATGCCGGGCAGCAGGGCGAGGATCTGGGCGCACCCGATCTGCACCGCGCGCCAGAACGAACCGGTCGCGAGTCGTTCGTCCGGGTCGCCGGGCGTACGGTCCTGGACGTCGACCAAGGTGTGGCCGCGACGCGCGCCCTCCGATCCGCCGGCCGCCGCGGCGGCGGGTGATTGAGCCCGGGACGCACGCCGGCGCCGGCGTTCCGCGCCGAGCAGGATCAGACCGTTGAGCATCAGGAAGACCGCGGCTGGTTCAGGGTGGGCCAGGTAGGTGCGGAAGGTGTGTTCGAGCAACAGGCCGGTGATCCCGACCGGGATCGTGGCGAGCACGATCATCCAGGCGAGGCGCTCCTCGGGCGTGCTCACGCGGCGGTATCGGACGGAGGAGACGAATCCCCCGAGTATCCGCAGCCAGTCCCGCCAGAAGAAGACGAGAAGCGCCTGCAGTTCCTCGCCGAGTCGCTGTTGCTCTCCGCCCTCGGCGGCGTCGCCGGGGTGCTGGTCGGCGTCACCGTCACGGCCGGGTACGCCGGCGCCCAGGGATGGCCGGCGGTCGTGCCCGCCTGGGCCACCGGCGGCGCGGCCGGTGCCACCGTGCTGATCGGCGGGATGGCCGGCCTCTACCCGGCGATCCGGGCCGCCCGCCTCACCCCGACAGAAGCGCTCGCCGCGCCATGACACCCGTCAGTGAAGTCACTGTCGCGGCGGCCCGCCGCGCCTGATGGCGCATCCGCGGCAGCGGCCGCATCACCGCCACTGGACCCAGGCGTACGGGAGCGAGGTCTTACCGCGGTGGGCCGGCGGCCCGGTTGCCGAACCGATCGGCGGTTGGGAGCGTCTTGATCATCGGTGAGGTCCTGGCAGCGGATACCTCATGTGTGCTGGTCAGGATCGTAGAACAAGACGCTCGATGACGCTTCCTGCTGGAAGAGAACCGACGGCCACCATGGCGCGTCCGAAGGAACCTGTACCACGGTGGCCCGCCGCTCGAGTTCCGTAGTGAAGTCCTTGTCGAGGATGGCCCGGGCCGATAGGGGTTGGTGCATGAGGAAGTCGCGGGGGCCGAGGTACAGGTAGCCGTCGATTCCCGGGTAGCCCTTGCCCGGGTCCAGCGGCGCGTCTCCAGGCAGCGAGAAGTAGGAGGAGTCCAACTCGCCCAGCCAGGTCCCGTGGAAGGTGGCCAGCGAGGGTACGGGCCAGGACGCCATGCGCCGTTCCAGTACAACGTTGTCCTTCGCGAACCCCAGATGGCCGGTGATGACGAAGGTGGAGTTCGGATAGGTCTGCTCGTAGATCGCGGCGGCGCCGGTGCCGTGCCGTAGGTGGCCGGTGCCTATGAGGATGAGGGCCTTGCGTCGCTTGGCGAGCACCTCGTTCTCCAGGATGGAGGCGATGTGCTGGTCCCGGTCGTCGAGGAACGGGTAGAAGTCGGCGGGGCCCGTCACTTTGCTCCAGTCGATCGGTGGTTCGGGCGCCAGGATCCGCAGCTTCCTCGCCCGGGGCAGCCGTTGGTTGATCCGGCGTACCAGGGGGTAGAGCTGTTCGTAGAAGGTTGAGTAGCCGCCGGCCGCGTTCAGGTCGTTGCGCCACGCCTGCCGTACCTCGGCGAGTGGTATGTCCGCGCCTGCGATGTACTCGTCCACCAGGGGTTGGTACAGCGAGTTGCCGTTCTCCGCGACGATGTCGGTCACGACGTACGGCAGGCGGGGGTTGCCTACCAGGGAGATGAGGAATTCGTCGATGTTCCGGACGCCGTGTGACGGGCTCAACCCGCCCACTATCGGATACGTGTCGAAGGCTGCCAACATGGCGTCCTGAGCACCCCGGGCCCTGTTGCGGCGGGTGCGTCCGCGGCTCCGGGCGGACCGACCGGCGCCGAACCGGCCAGGGCGCTGCCGGCCAGCATGGTTGTCCCGGCGCCTGCCAGGAAGTTGCGACGTCGCATCGGGTGGTCTCCGTTTCTTGGTCGTCCCGCGTCAGCGGGGGCGGTGGCGGCTGATGCGACGCTGTTTATGCGTCGCGGAGGTGCAGCAGGGCTTATGCGTCGCGGAGGTGCAGCAGGGCTTATGCGTCGCGGAGGTGCAGCAGGGCGCCGCCGGCGAGCAGCGCACCGGCGGCCCAGGCGGCCAGCACGCCAAGGCCCGCCCATGGGCCGATGGGCAGGCTGTGCAGGTCGACGGTGGCTTGGATGGTGAGGCCGGCGTTGCTGGGTGCGATCTGCTGGAGGTGCCGCTTCAGGGTGGGGTCGGTGACCACCTGCAACACGATCGGGAAGAGGTAGAGCAGGCCCAGCACGGTGCCGATGGCCGCGGCGGAGTCACGCACCAGGGTGGCGATGCCGACGCTGAGCAGGGCGATGAGGGCCAGGTAGAGGACCGAGCCGGCGGCAGCGCGCAGCGTGGGCCCGTCGCCGATTGAGAGCGGCGGGTAGCCCCGGGCCGTGGTGAAGCCATGGCCGGGCAGGATGAGCCGCCCGGCCAGCACACTGCCCAGCACCCCGACCGGCGCGGCCATGAGAACGGCAGAGGTGAGGATGGTGGCCTTCGCCGCCAGTACCGTGGTGCGCCTGGGCATCGCGGTCAACGTGGTATGGATCATGCCGGTGCTGTATTCGTTGCTGACGGCCAGCACCGCGAGCATCGCGACGACGGCCTGCCCGAGCTGGACGCCCGTGAGGCTGAGCTTGGTGGCGTCGACACCGCAGTTGCCGGCCGGGCAGCGGGTGGCGGCGAGCGAGGCGGCGCTCAGCCCGGCCGTCAGGACCGCCGCGGCCAGCAGCAGCCAGCCGGTACCGGCCACTGTGCGCAGCTTTGTCCACTCCGCGTGCAGCGCGGTCCCCATGCTGGTTGCGCTCATGCGTCTCGGCGGCGCAGCAGGTAGCCGGCGGCTGCCAGGGCCAGGGCGGTCCAGACGCAGAGCACCGCGAACCCGACCCACGGCGAAAGCGGGTAGAACCCATGCATCGGGCTGTAGGTCTGGTCCACCTGAGCGTATGCGGGGACGGTCTGTTGCACGGCGAGCGCGGCGGCGGGCATGAGCCGCAGCACCCACTGCGATGCGCCGGTCGGCAGCACACCGGCGATGCCGAGCAGGTTCGGCAGTGCCACCAGCACGATGACGACGGCGACGGCGGCGGCGCCGCGTCGCAGCATGGTACCGACGGCCAGGGCGAGCACGGCCGCCACCGCGAGCAACGCCGCGGTACCGACGATGACGCGGGCCTCGGTGAGCGCGCTGATCGGCTCGACGAAGCTGCCCTTGGCCGCCTCCAGGTGCTCGCCGACCGGAACCGTGATCGCGGCCGCGAGCAGCGCGGTCACGAACGCGACCGCACCAAGGACCACCGCCTTGGCGGCCAGCACCCGGCCGCGGCGCGGGCTCAGCAGCAGGCTGGTGCGGATCAGGCCGCGCCGGTACTCGGTGGTGACGAACACAACCCCCAAGACCGTCAGCACGATCAGCGCGGCGAAGCCGCCGGTGAGCAGTTGCCCCGGAGTGCCTCCGGTGTCGACGTACGGTCCGATGTCACCGCTACCGGTCACCGTGTACATAGTGTCGGTCTGCTGGAATCCGGAGCCGGCGGTGTTGTCCGTCGCGGAATGGATCGCGGTCCCGGTCCAGCCCGGTGTAGACCAGGCACCCTCAAGGTCCGGCTTGTCCAATGTGGCGGTGGCCACGACGGCGCCGCTGCCCACGGAGGAGCTGGCCAGGCCCTGCGCGAGGACGGCCGACTGGCTGGGGGTGGCGGCGAACATGCCGGCCGGGACGCTGCGCGGCAGGCCGGGCAGACGCACCGTGCCCACCCGGGTCCAGCTGCTGCCGTTCAGCGACGCGTACCCGTCGATGGTCTGGCCGGTACGGACCAGCCGCAGCCAGCGCGGGCTGGCGATCGACACGGTACCGGTCGGGCCGGCGATGTCGTGGATGTAGTTGTACTGCATCCGGACCCCGTGTCCGGCGGTCACCATGATCGCCGCGTACACGGATCCCTGGCCGGTGTTCGCCTTGATGATCAGTCCGGCCTTCGCCCACGTCGGGAGACTGTCCGCCGGTACCGACGCGATCGACCCGTCGGTGCCACGGGCTTGTCTGCGTGCGGTCAGCGCGCTGACCCGGGTGGTGATGCTGCCGTCGCCGTCCAGCGTCTGGTGGACGAGGTAGAAGGAGTCGTTGACCGCCTCGCCGCCTGGCCCGGTCGGGATGTAGGGATGCCCGGGGACGGCCGGGCTGTCCGGGCTGGTCTGGACGGTGCTGTCGTTGCCGTTGGCGATCAGCAGCCCGAGTGCCACCATGACCACGGCTCCGGCGGTGGCGGCGATGACCCAGCCACGCACGGTGCGGAATTTGGTCCATTCGGCCCGGATCAGTTGGGTCAAGCCGGCTCGTCCGGCCGGCACGGTGGACCGGTACGGCGTTACGGTGGCGGTCACTGCGCCGCCTCCCTTGCCGTGGCCGCCCGGAACTCCACCACGTCGCGGGTCAGCTCCAGGTAGGCCTCCTCCAACGTCGCCCGGTGCGCCGACACCTCGGAGAACGCCACCCGGTCCGCGCCGAGCACCGCAACGACCCGCTCCGCCGGCAGCCCGCCGACGGTGATGGTGTCGGCGCTGGTGGCGGCCGCTGTGCCGCCCGCGTTCTTCAGCGCGGTCATCGCGTCCCAGCGGGCGGTGGTCCGGACCGTGACCCGGTCCCCGGAGGCGGCGGCGATGAGGTCCGCGACGCTGGTGTCGGCGATGACCCGGCCGCGGCCGACGATGACGAGGTGGGCGGCGGTGTCCTGCAGTTCGCTCATCAGGTGGCTGGAGACCAGCACGGCGCGCCCCTCGGCGGCCAGCGCCCGCAGGAAGGAGCGCATCCACACGATGCCCTCGGGGTCCAGGCCGTTGAACGGCTCGTCCAGCATGAGCACCGGTGGATCGCCGAGCAGGGCGCCGGCGATGCCCAGCCGCTGCCGCATCCCGAGCGAGTAGCCGCCGGCCTTGCGCCGGGCCGGGCCGGCCATGCCGGTCTGCGCGAGCACCTCGTCCACCCGCCGCGCGGGCAGTCCCTGCGAGTGGGCCTGCCACAGCAGATGATTGCGCCCGCTGCGGGCCGGATGTACCGCCGCCGCGTCCAGCAGCGCCCCGACGTCGTGCATCGGGTGGCGCAGACTCCGGTAGGGCCGCCCGCCGATCAGGGCGCTGCCCTCGTCCGCGCGGTCAAGTCCGAGCGTCACCCGCATCGTGGTGGACTTTCCGGCCCCGTTCGGGCCGATGAACGCGGTGACCCGTCCCGGGTTGACCGTGAATGTCATCGCGTCCAGTGCCACCGTGTCGCCGAACCGCTTGCGCAGCCCGGTGACTTCAATGGTTGCCTCAGTCATCCGATCGTCCTTCTGTGTCCGGGAATTCCGCTTCGCCGCTCGTTGTACGCCGGCGCCGGTCTCGGCACGGTGCGCGCGGCTGATACCTGGCTGAGACCCGCGACCTGGCATGCTTGGGCAGGTCAACCGCTGTGTGAAGGAACGGGCCCGCCGTGAGAGTGCTGGTTGTCGAAGACTTCGAGCCCATGGCCCGGGCGATCGTGACCGGGCTGCGGCGCGAGGGCATGGCCGTCGACGTCGTGTACGACGGCAGCTCCGCGCTCAGCCACCTGGCACTGACCGGCTACGACGTCGTGGTGCTGGACCGGGACCTCCCCGGCGTGCATGGCGATCAGATCTGCCGCCAGTTGGCCGCAGCTCGCTCACCCAGCCGGATCCTCATGCTCACCGTCGCCGACAGCCTCCACGACCGAGTGGAAGGTCTCGGCATGGGCGCCGACGACTACCTGACCAAACCGTTCGACTTCCCCGAACTGATCGCCCGCGTACGCGCCCTCGCCCGCCGCGCCACGCCGCCGGTACCCCCAGTGCTGCATCACGGCGACATCCGCCTCGACCCCAGCAGCCGGACCGCGTATCGGGCCGGGCAGCGCCTCCCGCTCAGCGCCAAGGAATTCGCCGTCCTGGAACACCTGCTCACCCGCGCAGGCCGGGTGGTCTCCACCGAAGAACTCCTGGAACGGGTCTGGGACGAGGCCGCCGACCCCTTCACCACCGCGGTCAAGCAGACGATGTACCGGCTGCGGGCCAAACTCGGCGAGCCAACCGTCATCGATACCGTCCGCGACGGCGGGTACCGGATCGGAGAACCAGATGCCTCCGTTGCCTGACCGGATATCCAACACCGTCCTTTTCCGGCCCGCCCTACGGATGCGGATGGCCCTGCTGTACGCCGCCCTCGTCTGTACCTCGGTCATCGCGATTCTCGGCAGCACCTACCTTCTCGCACCCGGCGTGCTCGTACACCGCACCTGGCAACGCGCACCGAATCAACCGGCGCCGGCCACGAGCGGGCATTCCGGTTTCGTCTCCGGATCCATCGGCTGGGAGAAGTTCGGCGGACTGCTCATGGCATTCGCGGTCATCGCCGCGTTCTCGCTCGCGCTCGGTTGGCTGATCGCCGGCCGCTTCGTCCGACCGTTGCGCACCATCATCGGCACTGCGCGGGACATCTCGGCCACCAACCTGCACCGCCGCCTGGGCCTGCACGGCGACCACGACGAGTTCACCCAACTCGGCGAGACCCTCGACGCCCTGTTCGCCCGCCTCGAAGCCTCATTCGAGGCACAACGGCACTTCATCGCCAACGCCTCACACGAGCTGCGTACCCCGCTCAGTGCTGGTCGGGCTCTGCTCCAGGTCGCGATCACCGACCCCGCCCCGACCGTGGAGACATTGCAGGCGACCTGTGAAGAGCTGCTCGAGCTCGGCGAGCGGCAGGAGCGCCTCATCGCGGCACTGCTCACCCTGGCCAACAGCCAACGCGGACTGCAGCGACCGCAACCCGTCGACCTCGCCGACGTCGCCGCCACCGTGCTCCTCACCCGCGGCCCGGAGGCCGAGCGGCGCGGCATCCGGCTCGACGCCACTCTCGCCGCGGCCCCCGTCACCGGCGACCCCAGCCTGACGCAAAGCCTGGTCAGCAACCTCGTCGACAACGCCCTGCGGCACAACGTGCCCGGCGGGCACGCCGAGATCCGCACGGCCACCGGAACCGCCGGTGCGGTCCTGTCGGTCGGCAACACCGGAACGATCGTTCCCGCGAACGAGGTGGAGCACCTGTTCGAGCCCTTCCGGCAGCTCGGCACCCAGCGGATCCAACACGACGAAGGGCATGGACTCGGCCTTGCCATCGTGCGCGCCATCGCCGTTGCGCACGGCGCCACACTCACCACCCACGCCCGCCCAAACGGTGGCCTCGACATCCAGGTCGTCTTTCCACCACCCGATACGTCGCGATGACTCACGTGGTCGGAAAGCTGCGACCGCATCACCGCATCACCGCAACAGCCGGCCACCGCAGCGACGCCTCGCCGCTGTTGCCGCGGCATCGTTGACCGCCCCAATACGCGTAGCTGCGGCCTGCTTTCGTCCGCTCGATCAGGACTTTCCCTGCAGGCGAGCCAGGCCGTCAGGGGCCGCTCCGGCGGCGTCTGGCTCTGGTCGTGGGCGCGGCCGGACCGCAGCTTCGTCGTTGCAAGGGCGTTACGAGATCACTGCGGACCAGCCGCGCACCGGCTGGGTGTCGCTGAACCGGGTGATGTCCTGGTAGATCGCGTCGCCGTGTTCGCTGAGCGTCGCGCCGAAGCGTTCGGCGTCCGCGATCCAGAAGTTGGCGCGGGTCAGGAAGGTGGCGACCGTGCTGAGGGCTGAGATGGGCGTCGCCCGGCCGGCCGGGCCGCCCGCGCGGATTACCAGGCCGTGCGGCGCGGTGACTTGGCCGTCCCATCAGGCCTACGAGTTGTAGGTAGCCGGGGATTAGGTTAGCCTGCCCTCGCTGTCATCCGTCGCGTCGGGAGCACCCATGTCCGCCAGCAAGATCGCCCTGTTGGGCGCCATCGCCGGGTTCACCATCTTCCTGGGACTGCCCGTCGGGCGGCTGCGGAACCCGGCACCGCGGCTGCGGGCGCTGCTCAACGCGGTCGCGGTCGGCATCCTGCTGTTCCTGCTCTGGGACGTCCTCGCGCACGCCTGGGAGCCGATCGACGGCGCGCTGGGCGAGCACCGCTACGGTGCCGCCGCCGGCAACGGCGTCGTCCTGGCCGCCGGGCTCGGCGCCGGGCTGCTCGGCCTGGTCTATTTCGACCGGTGGGTGGCCCATCGAGGCGGCGCCGGCCGCCCGGTCGCGGTCACCGCTCCCCAACCCGTCGCGGTGCCGGCCGGCGGCGTCGCCGGCCCCGCCCCGGCCCCGCTCGCCCCGGCGCCCGAGCCGGCCGGCCGGCGCAGCCCGGCGGGCCAACTGGCCCTCATGATCGCTACGGGGATCGGGCTGCACAACTTCGCCGAAGGCCTCGCCATCGGCAACTCCGCCGCCTCCGGCGAGATCGCCCTCGCGGTGCTGCTCATCGTCGGGTTCGGCCTGCACAACGCGACCGAGGGCTTCGGCATCGTCGCCCCGCTGGCCGCCGCCGGCAGCCGCCCCTCGTGGGGCTACCTCACGACGCTCGGCCTGATCGGTGGCGGCCCCACCTTCCTCGGCACGCTGGTCGGGCAGCGCTTCACCGACGAGACCGTCTCCGTCGCCTTCCTGGCCGTGGCGGCCGGCTCGATCCTGTACGTCGTGATCGAGCTGCTCGCCGTCGCCCGCAAGATGGGAGCGAAGGAGATCACCACGTGGGGCCTGCTGATCGGCCTGCTGGCCGGTTTCCTCACCGACGCGATCGTCACCGCCGGCGGCGCCTGATCCAGATCGGCAGACTCGCGGATTCGGGTCCAGTACGCCTGTCCTCGCCTCGTCCAGAATGGCCTGCCGGACCCACGGCCACCGTGATCACCCTGAGGTCGGCGGCCGTGGGCGCGGCTAGGTCCAGGTCGCTGACCTCGACCCGCTCCTACAAGCTGTAGGGGCGGGTCATCCGTCGTGGCCTGCGCTCAGAGATCTCGTAGCCGGGACGGGTCGACCCGGCCGGCCCAGCGGGTGGCCAGCGACGTCGCCAGTGCGGCGCTCGCGACCACGGCGAGCAGGAGTGTGATGACGGACATCCACGGTATCGCGGGGTGCTGTGGCGGCGGATCGAAGATGCCGGTGAGAACCTTGATCAACTCCTCGGCGAGCACCGCCGCGGCGACGAGGCCGCCGACCGTGCCGGCGATGGTCAACGCCCGCGCCTCGGTCCAGAGGAACCCGGACCGCTGACGGGTCGAGGCGCCCAGCACCGCCAGCGCGTTTGTCGAGCGCCGCCGTTGCGCGGCGCCGACCACCAGCACCAGGCCGGCGCTGGCCGCGGCCAGCAAAATCCCGAAGGCCAGCGTCAGCAGAACCAGCAGCCGGGCATAGATCGCGTCCTCGCGAGCTGCCGACAACGAGGTCTCCAGGTTGTCGCCGACCAGCGCGCCCAGCGGACCTCATGACCGTCCGCTGCGAGGATGCCGGCGAGACCGGAACCGACTCCCTGGTCGTCCTCGACGACCAGCACCTTCGACGGGATGCCCAGGCCGTTCACGAGCGGATCGCTCATATCCGCACGGTAACCCTGCGTGCCGGCGGTTCCACCCCGGCGGTTCAGCGAATCCTCAGCGTCTCCTACGTCGCCCACCTGCTCGCCAAGCCGGGCGCCCGGGACCGGATCGATCTGGTGATTCTGGCCCGCCGCGGCGGCCTGATCGCGCTATTCAGCGTCGTCTCACCAAGGCGGCGATAGCGTCCGCGGCATGGACCGGAGCTTTCTCGTGGTCGGCGGTGCGCTGCTCATGGGGATCGGCACCTTCCTGGCCGTCGCCGAATGGCGGACCTGGCGGCGCCGGCACCCTCGACGCAAGTGATGGCGTGAGAAACCCCACCAGATCAGTGGGGTCAGGAGCAGCAGCGGGCCGGCAACCGCCGCCGACCATCGCACCGCCGTTGATCGGCGTCGGGAGAGGACGAG